>JAGGSN010000196.1 GCA_021159005.1 Candidatus Zixiibacteriota bacterium
GGCGCTTCAATAAACTGTGTGGGTTGAATTTCATTTAGATTGCCTCAACGGAATCGGGATAGAGATTCAAGCCACCCAGATGGAAGTATATTGCATTACGAAACCTGTCTCTATTCCTGAATCCACAAGCGCGCGCTTTGATTTTTTGTATCTTTGCATTCATGCTTTCAGCTCTTGCGTTATTGGCTTTCAGAACAATCGCATTAATTATTCCCCACAGATGCTCACGAATCAATCGCGCGACTTTTTTAACAGGTTCAAGTTTACTTCTCATTGCCCAGTTAATGCAGGATGTCCAGGCTTTAATTGCCCAACTTCTGCTTTGGTAGTGCCATAGGCGCATTGCTGTTTCCTTAATCGCCCATGCACGCGCTGTTTTCAATGAACTTTCCCTGAGGCTTTTGAAATCCCGCCACTTTTCTCTTGTCATGTTTTCCGGATTGATCAGCCACAGGTATCTTGTGTTCTTCAACTCATCCCTGCCCTCTTTCATTAACTTTTTATGCTCCTCCCGCCTAACCTTGTTAACTGCGTCACCGAGATGCTTTGCAACATGAAACTTGTCGAATGCTATCTTTAAATCAGCATCAGGCACATGCTCACGAGTTGATGCCATATACGCCGGCCACATATCCATGCATACTGCCTCAAGGCTGTTCAGTTGCTTTACGCTCAATCCACTGTAATAATCGTCCAAACACGACTGGCTGCGGCCATTGCCAACATAAACAACTGCACCGTCGTCCTGCGATGTCACAACGGTTACATATTCATGGCGCTTTTGAAACGATGTCTCATCGACACTCAATCTTTTTGCGGTGCTTGCCTGACGCCGGGACAAGCCGCGCTTAACAGCCCTCTTCATGATTCCGTCAACCTCTGTCCATGTGAGATCCATCAGCCCTGATACCGCATGGATACTCGCCTCCTTGAGCCAACTGATTACCAGCGCCTCCATCAATGCTGTAAAGCGTGATCCGTTCTCAGCCCATGGAACTGTCACCTGATGGACTCCGTGGTCCGGGCATTTAATACGCGGAACCTCAGCCTCAATCATCGTTTTGAACTGGCATGTGTCAAGATGGCGCCACTTGCGCTTGCGCTTGTCATAGCCTGGTGATGCCTTTCCGCAGACCGGGCAACATAACTGTGCCCCTTCCTCAACTGCAACATAAATCTTAACCATTCCCTTGCCAAGCCGCAGGGATACGTCCGCTACATACCATGGTGAACTAAGTCCCAGTATCTGCCCATATAAATCTTTGTCTTTCATAATGGTAAGTATACATATCTTTGCTTTACTTACCCACACAGTTTATTGAAGACCCAAAA
>JAGGSN010000197.1 GCA_021159005.1 Candidatus Zixiibacteriota bacterium
AATGACGCGGGCAGTGTGGGAATGACATCATTATAGCATCCGCCTAAGGCGGACTCATTCGGAAACCGACCTACAATTGAATAAGAAAAAAAACGGGGAAACTCCTGAATTAAATAGCTATTGATATAATAAGCCATTCTGTTTATAATATTGATGGAGTTTTTTATGGCAGCAGGTATATATGTTCATATTCCATTTTGTCTTTCCAGGTGCAATTACTGCGATTTCTATTCTATTACCGCCGATGATTTTATTATTAACGAATTTTATGAAGCGCTTTTGACTCAGATTGAATTGGTATCACAAAGAAAATGGGGTAAACGAATATACAATACTATCTATTTGGGCGGCGGCACTCCGCCTCTTATAGGTGATGAAAAAATCGGAGAGATAATTTGGCATCTCCGAAAATGTTTTAATTTTACTCCCAACACCGAGATAACTATTGAGGCTAATCCGGAATCGGTGTCGCCTGATTTACTAAAGAATCTTCATGATTTTGGTATAAACAGAATAACTCTTGGCGTGCAGTCTTTTAATGACAATCTTTTGAAGACCTTAGGCAGGCCGCACAATTCCGAAACTGCCGATAAAGCAATCGATATGATTTATAATGCCGGATTCGAAAATATTGGCATTGACCTTATTTTTGGTATCCCCGGTCAGACTATTGCTGTCTGGCGTGACACACTGAAGAAAGCCATTAATAAACAGCCGCCTCATATATCGGCCTATGAGCTTACGATAGAAAATGAAACCCCTATCGAACGGATGATAAACAGCGGCGAGCTTACGCTTTTGGATGATGACCTTATTGCTGAGATGTATCAAATTCTCCATGAGATGCTGACCGAAAGCGGCTATAAAAGATATGAGGTTACAAATTATGCCAAACCCGGCTTTGAATGCCGCCATAATCTGAAATACTGGACTGATAGAAAATATCTCGGCTTGGGACCATCAGCGCACTCCTATTATACTAAGTATCGCACTTCAAGCTATAAAAGCGTTGATAAATATGTTGCCGCTTTGAATAAGGGGAAATTGCCGACTGTTTTTAAAGAGGAGCTTTCCGATGAACAAAAAAGCCAAGAAAGGCTCATGCTTGGCTTGCGTCTGGCTTCCGGCATCGATATTATGACTGTAAGAGAAGCGATAGACAAAGAAAAGATGGCTGAATTTATCCAACAGGGATACTTAAAAAAATCGATTAATACGATTGCCTTAACCGATCGCGGTTTTATGATTGCCGATGAGATTATTGTTAAACTGCTGAAGAGATAGAACATTTAAAATATTTATTGCTATCTGGCAGTATAAAAATTATATTTTTATAGATGAACATGTTTTACTACCGCATTTTGCGGGACACTAAAGAAGTTTATGGCTTATAGGTACAGCATAAGATTTAGCGGCGCCGGAACTCATGGTTTAATTCAAGCAGCCAGAATATTAGCTGAGGCGGCAGCTATCTATGATGCTAAAATCGCTACCGAAAGCTGTTCATACGGGCCGGAGGCAAGAGGCAATGCCAGCCGAGCGGAAGTAATTATCTCTGATGAGGCTATTGACTATCCTAAAGCCGAAACAATCGATTTTTTTATAGTGCTTACTCAGGATGCTTTTGATAAATATCATAAGGACCTTCATCCCGATAGTATTATTATTGCCGACTCCAGCATAAAGATTGATAATGAAAATTGTAAATGGAGAGTATTTTTAGCGCCTTTTTCTCAAATTGCTAAAAAAGAATGCAGCAATTTGTCGTTGATTAATATGATTGCTCTCGGTTTTTTCGCCAAAATTGGCGATATTGTCAGCAATGAATCTATCCGTCAGGCAATAATGGCCAGGGTTCCCAAAAAATCTGAAAATGCATATCTCAAGGCATACGAAGCGGGCCTGGCAATAAATGATAAACAGGAACAAGTATAGAAGTTTAGAATTATTATAAAATAATATCTCCGTATTATTAAAAGATGCTGCATCGAAACCAATTAAACTTGTATCCGGATGCGACATCAAAGGAATTAGTTTTATGAAAGATCCATTAACTCGCTTATCGGAACGTACTGCTGCTCTGGGCAATTATAATCGCAAATATCTCCATATAATATCTGCAAATATTGATAAATTAATTGACAGTCTGGAAAAACAAGGGAAACGAGATAGAGTACATTTGTGGAATTATTCTCTGGAACTGCCCGGTGAAATGGATACTGTAATGGAGGTCGCCAAAGATACACCCGAAAAACTGAATTTCCTTGGTTGTTATTATGCTTTGCAGTTCCTTCAGATGAATTTGCGAATGATTGATATTACCAAGCTGGAACTTGCCATACAGGCTGACCGATTGACTGTTACTAAGGGGCTAATGTTAGAAGCCGGCAGGATGTTTCGTTTTCTTACTAAATGTTATATGGAGCGTCTTCTAAACATTTTTCTTGATAAAGATAATATCCCGGAATTTGTGATGCTTAGTGTTGGCACAAGAGCCGATCAGGATGATATTGACCTTGGTATTATATATGAAGGTTCGGATGATTCCAATAATCTGAATCGGGCAATAGGACGATTATCAAACGAAATGTTTAAGAAAGCAACCAGGCTGCATTTCCACCTTTCTGAACATGTAGGTAAAAACAGCTTAGCCGCCACTCTTGATGAATATGAAGAGATTTTTGAAAAAAATATCTATAATTTTGTGATTATAACCGAAATGCTTGGAGCCGCAACGATTCTCGGCAGTTTTCAACTTTACGAGCAGTTTAAGAAAAGAGTAACTAACCGTTTCTATTATTCGATAACTACCAAAGAAAACCGTTATCACGAGGGCTACCTGAGAGGTATAATGGGCGAGATTAATTCGCTTCTTAATGGCTTGAGGCCAGAGGAAGTGATAAACCCTAAGGATGAAGGTCTTCGCCCTGTAAAGAGCTTACTTTCTGCCCTAAAGCTTGTTTATGGGGTCGATAAAACTAATGCCTGGGATATTATCGATGGTTTGAAAATTAGGAATCAAGAACGCCTTAAACAATATAAAGATCTCGAACAAGCTTTGAGTTTCCTCGAACTTTTTCGCCATCAATATCAAATTATGGTGGTTCAGGAGGAAGATATTAATCTTAGCGAACCGGGCATAGAAAATCAAGTTGCAAAGATTGCCGAGATTATGGGTTATAAAAAGAAGGGCGTGGTTTCAGCCAAAGATTTCATGCTGGTAAATTATTATGAACACTTGGATAAATGCGTAAAAGCAGCCGAGATTTTAACTGATGACTTGAAAAAACATCTCCATCGGATAAGTGTATTCAAGCCGATTTTTTCATTAAGCAGCGATAGAAAGCTTGGCTATGAGGGCAATCTCGCTTTAGATTTCGCTTTTTCAACAAGGTTCTTTAAGGGTATTACATACTGGGATGATTTTTTAGAAGAACTTCGCGATGAAAACAGCATCTTCTATGAAGGGTTCATTGAAAGCTATTTAGCTCTTGATGAAAAAGTGGCGAGGAAAATTACTTTGGTTTTTATTGCCGGCATCAAATATGACCCGTCCTCGGTATTACGATTTTTAGTTATTATTGGCGAACGAGCTAAATCCGACGGTGACAAGAAAGTATTTAAAATGATGAGCGATCAGTTCCTGAATGAACTTAGCGAGGCTCCCGATGCTTCCACTTCACTAACTTATTTAGTGTATAGTTATCCTGGTTATCTTAATAGTTATCTGGCTTTAATAAACTGGAACGCTCTTGATAAATTTAACCAGATTATTCAGAAAAAGCCGGCGCTTCCCGAACTTCATCCTATCTATGACCAACTTCTGGCTCTGGGCAATATTCATTATCAGAGCAGTCATTTTTTCAAACGGCATTTTCTGCGAATTCTTAATAAAAACCCGATGTTTATCGCAAACCTCCATCAAAACGAAAAGCTTAAAGAAATCACCAGTAGTTTCTACAGCGATTTAACTACCCTGCCTACTCTTGATGAACGTATCGAACTGCTTGGCGATTATTACGACCTTGAATTCGTCCGGGTTAGCTTGATGGCAATGAACGGCGCGCCATGCGAGGTTACCGATGCCGAGTTTGTCGAATTCAGCGATAATTATACTTTAACTTTATATGAGTACTGCCTTCAGAATGTGCATCTTTCTCTCGGCTACTCGATGCATACTCACGATCTCTTTGCAATTTATGCTACCGGCGGACATGCTCGTGAACAGGGGTTCGATGACGACTATGACATGATTGTTATTCTCGATTCGAATGATGAAGGAAAAATCGAGTATTGCAACAAAATTGTCGGTAAAATGAATTCCGAGATAGTCAAACGCGGAATACTTCCCCACCACAGATTTGCAGAACATTTCGGTTCATATGTGCTCAGTTTCGTTCAATTGGCAGACTACTTACAGGGAGAGGGCGAGAACATTTTTATCGATCAGTCGCAATTGTTGAGTTCACGGCGTTTGGTTGGTTCAAACAAACTTGAACGCAAATTAGAACAAGAGATAATCGATCCGTTTATTTTTGCCCGGGGACGGAAATATATCGAGTTTATGAAAAAAGAAATGAAGTCACGCCATGCCGCTGACAACGGCGACCTTAAAAACAATATAAAAGAATGCCAGGGTGGCCTCCGTGATATCGAGATGCTTTTATTAATGTATAAAACTAAACATCGGGTGCGCGACCCTCTATCCAGAAAATTCCTGCGTCGTCTGGTTGAAATTGAACCTCAGCAGGCTGATAAATTCAAATTCGTTGAGGATCATTTAAACTTCATTAAAAATATGCGTGATTTATACCGATTAAAAGTTGCCGCTCAAAATGTAATCAGCCAGGAATACTTGCCGCCAGTCGCCGCCAGTATGGGGTATGGGGATGACGCTGCTGCCGCTGAGAAACTGTACAAAATATACTTAGCTCGAATCGAAAATGCGGCGGTGATTATAAAACAATTGGTTGATGCTGTTTAAAGATTCAATTTTGATTTTTATAGCATTATAATTAATGCAATAACCGTTTGAAATAATGATACTATTAATGCCGCTATTCAAACGGATAATGAAACAGGCGTCTTATATTTATCGCTATTTTATTGCAATTTCATCTACTCGAAACACTTGATGTTATAACGTAAATTTTGTATCCTGCTATGGTGGTTAATTTATGTATATACTTGCTGATTATAAATGGCGGCGGTTCTTTGCCGCTTTATGCGGCAATAATGGAATCCCCCTCTTGAGAGAGGATTTAGGGGTGTGTTAAAAATCAGGGTAATAGGTCAGCATCAAATGAATAATCAAAACAAGGAGAAAGAATGGAAATTAAAAAAGTAGGCGTTTGCGGTTTTGGTCAGATGGGTTCGGGTATCACAGAAATTGTGGCTAAGGCCGGTTTCGAGGTAGTCGCCCGTGAGGTTAACTCCGACCTGGTAGATAAAGGTTTGGGAAGAGTTAATAAATCACTATCGAGAGCAGTTAAAAAAGGCAAGCTCGATGAAGCCGGTATGAAAACTATCCTCGATAGAATCAAAGGCACAACATCCCTTGCTGACTTTGCTGACTGCGATATTATCTGTGAGGCGATTATCGAGAATATCGATGAGAAGCTGAAGATTTGGAAAGAACTTGACGGCATTGTGAAAAAAGAGGCAATATTCGCCAGCAACACCTCCTCGCTTTCGATTACCGAGATGGGCGCGATTACTAACCGCCCCGATAAATTTTGCGGCCTTCACTTTTTCAACCCGGTGCCGGTTATGAAATTAGTTGAGGTCGTCAAGACAATCGCTACCTCGGATGAGACATACAGCGCGGCTAAGGCTTTCGGGGAAAAAGTCGGCAAGGTTGTTGTATCATGCAAAGATTCACCGGGATTCATTGTCAACCGTCTGTTAGTGCCATACCTATTTGATGCTATCCGCGCATATCAGGATGGCGTGGCGAGCAAAGAGGATATCGATAACGGCATGAAGCTTGGCTGCGGTCATCCGATGGGACCGCTTGAATTAAACGACTATATCGGTTTGGATACGATGTATTACATTGGTGAAATATTTTTCAACGAGTTTAAGGATGATCATTATGCCCCGCCGCCGCTTCTCAAACAGATGGTTAAAGCCGGCTATCTCGGGCGCAAGACCGGTCGCGGTTTTTATGATTATTCCAAATAGTAGGAGGATGTAATGGACTATAAGAATATTATATTTAAGCATGAGGCCGGAATCTCTTACGTTACAATCAACCGTCCCGATGTTTTAAACGCTTTAAACGCTGACACTCTCACTGAGCTGGATGACTGCTTTACCGACCTTGAAAAGTGTCAGGATACCAAGGTTGTCATAATTACAGGCGCTGGCGGCAAATCGTTTGTAGCAGGCGCCGATATCAAAGAACTTCATGATGATACGGTTATCACCGGTCATGCTCGGGCTTTACGAGGGCAAGCTGTTTATAGCAAGATAGAGAACTTGTCCAAGCCGGTTATAGCGGCGGTAAATGGCTTTGCTCTTGGCGGCGGCTGCGAGATGTCGATGGCTTGCGATATCAGGCTTGCCTCCGAGAAAGCCAAGTTTGGACAGCCTGAGGTCAACCTCGGCATTATTCCCGGTTATGGCGGCACTCAGCGTTTGGCGCGGTTAGTAGGCCCCGGTATGGCTAAGAAACTGATATTCACCGGCGATATCATCCGCGCCGATGAGGCTTTGCGTATTGGCTTGGTAGATGCCGTATATCCGCCGGAGGAGCTGATGAACGAGGCGGTGAGCTTAGCTAAGAAGATTATCTCCAAGGGACCGATTGCGGTAAGGCTGGCCAAGAAAGCCATCAATCTCGGCATGGATACCGACCTGAAAAGCGGCCTTGAGCATGAGGCGGTGTTATTCAGCGCAATCTGCGCCACCGAGGACAAGAACGAGGGCACCGGTGCATTTCTGGAGAAACGCGAGGCGAAATTTAGCGGGAAATAGAACTGTGGTTAGAAGGGGCGTTCGGATGAGCGCTCCTTAATATATATCAGGATAGATTTACCATGGCGGATTTCCGTCCAGGGGAGAAATACTGGATTCCCAATCAAGGGCTTGTTGAAAAACCCGGTTTTAGGGGTGATTAATTTTATTCTGGGACGTTTGT
>JAGGSN010000198.1 GCA_021159005.1 Candidatus Zixiibacteriota bacterium
GCCCCCCGTCATCAACCCTATTCAAAAAAAATTCAAATGATTTTCAAATCATCATTCTTAAGTGAACAGTATTGGGGCTAGCCCTCTTAATGATAGAAAAACCGGATAATGGTGAGAAAGTTATATAAAAAGCCTTGTCAAAATAAAAAAATATATTATTATTACCTGAAGGTATTAAATGCGATAACTAAAATCTTAGGAGGATTTTTTATGGGTAAAAACAAAAGTCTAATTCTTACAACAGTTTTTCTTTCGATGATTCTTGTTGTATCAGCCCAGGCAATGCCGCGTCTTGTGCTTCTCGAACATGAAACCTCAACCACGTGAGGTGGCTGTCACAGCGCTGATCTGGTCTTAGATCAGTTATTTGAAAGTTATTCTGATATTTTTATTCCGGTAACCTATCATTGGGGATCAACCGACCCATTCCGTAATTATAATCCTACTGAAAACTATAACAGGTGTACGTATTATCCTCCTCACCCGAATGGTTATTACTATACTCCTTATGCCTGGATTGATGGTATTGTCAGAGGTGGCTACAATTATAATTCCTGGGGTAATATGGTTATAAGCAGGGCAACCGTAGAATCACCAATTGAGATACTGCTTGATGGCAGTTTTAATGATGTTAATCTGACAGGCAATCTTGATATCACAATAATTGCTCATGATCAAATCACTCAACAGGGTCTTAAAATAAGGATTGCTCTTACAGAAGACAGCGTATATTATAGCGCGCCTAATGGCACGCAATGGCACAATTTTACTATGCGCGATATGATACCCAGAGAAGTCGGCATTTCTATCGAGTTGTCGCAGGGTGATACGCTGCGGCATTCGGAAGGTTTTGCCTGCTTAAGTCCGCTTGAATACGAACACTGCAGATTAGTAGTATGGGTTCAGGCTGATGACAGCAACAAAGAAATTCTGCAGACAGCCGCTATTGATGTTTTTGATATTGCAACATCAATTGATGAAGAGATAGAGATTCCAACAGAAATTTCGCTGGCTCAGAACTACCCTAATCCGTTTAATGCCAAGACCACTATTTATTACAACCTTAAAAACACAAGTACTGTCAAACTGGAAATATATGATTTAGCCGGCAGAAAAGTGGCAACATTAACCGATGCTGTTCAATCAGCCGGCGATTACCAGGTTGTCTGGGATGCCGGTTCTGTCGCCAGCGGCGTATATTTTTATCATTTAACAGCTGATGATAAAAACCTAACCAAACGGATGGTTTTGCTAAAATAGCAAAAAAATAATATTTCGATAACATGAAAACGATGCATCACAAATAAAAGGCTTAGGTATGAAAATGACAAAGCAGATGATAATCACAGCCTTACTCTTTACCCTTGTAATGGCAATTAATGTTAACGCTCAGAATAGATTTGTTCTGCTGGAGAATTTTACCAACACTGGATGCGGCTATTGCGCTGATGATGATGTGGCGTTAGATCAATTAACCGAACAGCATTATGATGAATTTGTTGCAGTTAGGTATCACACGTCATGGCCGGATGGCAGCGACCCTTATTATCGGTTCAATACATTCGAGAACAATGCTCGAAAAAACTATTATAATGTTGCGGGAGTGCCAACTACAAAGGTTGATGGTTATCTTACCGCCACCAGCCCAAACTCGTTTTATAATCTAATTGTAACGCGTAGTAATATGGAGTCCCCTCTTGAAATCGATATTGACGGCACATACGATGATGATACCAGAGAAGGTACTCTAAATATCACATTAAGAGCTATTGATGACGCATATTGGGATAGTTTATATCTAAGAATAGCCTTAACCGAGTCGGACCTGTTTTTTCATGCGCCAAACGGTAATGATTGGCATCACCAAACTATGAGGGATATGATTCCAAACGCAAACGGAATAAATTTTGACATGTCATTCGGGGATACCCTTGAGTTCTCTCAAGATTTTGCTGTAAATCAGCAATTGGCATCAGACAATTGCGAACTGGTAGTCTGGGTACAGTCTGATTATATAAAAGAGGTTTATCAGGCTGCTCGTTTTCCTCTTGCTCAAACCTCAATTGCTGAAAGCGCCGAATTGCCCGAGAATTTTTCGCTGGCTCAGAACTACCCTAATCCGTTTAATGCCAAGACCACTATTTATTACAACCTTAAAAACACAAGTACTGTCAAACTGGAAATATATGATTTAGCCGGCAGAAAAGTGGCAACATTAACCGATGCTGTTCAATCAGCCGGCGATTACCAGGTTGTCTGGGATGCCGGTTCTGTCGCCAGCGGCGTATATTTTTATCATTTAACAGCTGATGATAAAAACCTAACCAAACGGATGGTTTTGCTAAAATAGCAAAAAAATATTTCTATACAGGGCGTGATGCATATAATAAATACTGCATGACGCCCTTTTATATATATATTCAATCAGGCAAGTTTCTTATCTCATACATATGACCCGCATTATTCACAAATCTTAACATGTGCTGGCACCCGCCATAGGCGGATAACATGTGCTGGCAGAAGTTTTTCTTCTGCCAGAGCTGTCGGAAGTAACTTCCGGCAGCACAAAAGTATAGTATGTTTCATAGGATTAACATTTTCAATAAGTAGGGTTTGCTGAATAAATATTAACTTCTTTGTTTATCAATAGATAGATTTGTTC
>JAGGSN010000199.1 GCA_021159005.1 Candidatus Zixiibacteriota bacterium
TAAAATTCGGATTTTTACTTGTCATAAACTTATATTTTGCTGTCGAAGAATTAATGCAAGATAACTTATTGCATCTTGTTAACTTACAACAACTAAACTTTATGTTTCGGTGTTCAGCTGTAAAATCAAGTATAAATGAAACTATTTGAAACCATTTGCTAATTAGGGCGAAATATCTTTTTTGATGTAATTAAACTACCTAATTGATTTACCGATAATAAATAAAACATTTATACAAGGGAGAAAACATGCTTGCCTGGTGCGCAATTTTATTTGGTATAGGAATAATAGCATTCTTGGATTCGCTTTTTAACTATGGTGAAATCTTTAGAAGGGTTAATTCCGTTTGTTTTCTTTTAGTCTCGCTGGGACTTTTAGTAAGAACCAGCATGAAGATAAAACTTCGCTATGTCGAAGGACTTACCGAAAGAGTCAAGGAACTCGAAGCAAAAATGAGCGGTGTTGTTTCTCGTGATACTACCGAAACCAAACCGAAAAAGCAGCCGATTTTTTAAATTGATTTAAGTTTATTGAGATACAGTCTCGCTTTTTCAATAAGTGGCGAGGCTGGATAATCGGTTACTATTTTTTCAAGCAGTTCATCGGTTTTTTCGGGCTGCAGTTTTCTATCTCTATATATCTCAGCCAAATTAAATAACGATCTGTCGGTGTATAGCCCCTCAGGATAAGAGTAATTGTAATCTTCGTAAGCGCTGATTGCCTTATCCCATAAGCAAGTTTCAGAATAGTAACATGCTAGATTAAACAATATATATTCATAAGCCGGAGATTGAGTAAACGATATTGCCTGCTCCATAACCGCAATTGCGCTGTCTGCCTTTTGAGAATAATAATAGCGGCTGGCATCGGCGATTAAATACAATACGGTATCATTCTCGGCATCAGCGATTAATGACTGTCGGTCAAGGCAATCATTAACGAAAAAGCCTGTGGGATATTCCATCACAAGGCTTATGTATCCCGCTTTGGCCTTTTTGAAATCATAGGCATAAAAATTGATTTCAGCTTGAAGGAATATGGCTTTCTCAACAAGGTAATCGCAGCCTTTTGACTTTTGAATTGAATTTAATAAAACGGAAGCCTCCTCATAATTGCCCATCATTATTTTAACCTCGGCCAATTTCATCATAGCTTTGTAGGTATAAAGAGATGGACGATTATTGTTGGCGATACCGGCAAATAGTTTCTCGGCAGATTCAAGGTTGTGAAGCCTGTTGACATAAATATCGCCAGCGGTTAAAGTCGCTTCCAGTTTTAAATTATAATCATTAGGATTATCCCGAACCTCATCTAAAATCTCAAGAGCTTGTTGATACAACCCCAGTTTATCAAGGCTCCGGGCTTTAATAAACTTGATTTTCACCTGTTCTTTTCCCTTGATGCTTTCGATATAATAATCGGCTGCTGATATAGCCATATCGAATTCGCTATTGTCATAACACAATGAAGCAAAGCTAAAGATAAATCTGCCCTGCGAATTGGACAATTTATCGGCATATTTGTAGTTTTCAAAAGCGGCTGTCAGGTTTTTAGCCAGACGATTAATATCTCCAAGCATAACATACAAATTGGGGTTAGTCGGGTCATTTTTTATTGCGCTGGTAATCAATATTGTAACCTCTTCAGAGCTGTTGGATAACGAGTCGCTTGAGCATTTCGTGATAACATCGATAATCTGATTGGAAATTTTGCCCGTATTTTTTGGATTATGCTTTAGAAGGTTAAGAAATTCGGCTACTGCTCCTTTGTAATCGCACTGAGAAATAAAAATGTCCGATAATTCCCGCGAAAACAGCTCAGGTTGTCCAAGCGCAATCCTGGCGCGGCGATAAACAGACACTGCCTCATCATAAAAACCATAACCGAGATAATAACTGGCAAGATAGACATAATGTGATTTAGAACTGCCGGCTAATTCGAAAGCATGTTCCCACGTTGAATCGGCTAACCTAAGGCTGTCGGTAAGGAAATAAACCTCGCCAAGCTGGCAGACTAAATAAAAGCTATCAGGTGAAGCCTCAAGTTCTTCTAATACTAACGATTTTAAAGCGGGATAATCTTTCATGCCGCGGTAGGCGTTTTTAATCTCTTTGGCAATCGAGGGAATATTTCCATAAGTGTTGCTTAGCGATTTTAGCAGAGTTATAGCTTTCTCAAAATTGCCAACCTTAATCAAACTTTTAGCTGTTTTAAGATTGCGTTTAAAATATCTATCGGTAGCGGCAATATCCTTTTCTTCACTTTTGGATTTAACGCTAATTTGTGCTTCAGCAACTAACGGCATTATGAAAAATGATAATGCTGTAAGAACCGTAAAAAGAATATATCGTTTATTCAATTGCGCTATCCTTTGTTAAGGCTTTAAAGTATTCTTTGATTTGCCGTTCGTAACGTTTTGGGTATTTTTCAGTCAGCGCCTTTTTGATATCCTCAGCCAGCTTTTCGTTGTTCATATTGCCGAAATTCAGAGCCTCGGGACCTCGTCTGATAATATCATCGGCGGTTCGCGCTTGTCTCTTGCGCGAATGGTCGCGTCGATGGACAGATTTTTGGGCATCCAATAGTCGCGATAAAATTCGTTCCTGACGCTTTATAGTGTTCCTATTAAGGTTTTGATTTTGCAGATCTTGGGACACTTTTTTCATTTCTTCGCCAAGCTGGTCAATCCGTCCGAGAATATTGCCGCTGCTGCCGAGTTCTTCAGTCAATTCCTGAAGTCCTTTACGGATAGCTTCCTGCTGGGCGGCTAATCTTTGCATGCCCTGCTTTTGTGCCATACTCAACATCTGTCCTGGCATCGGCATCATCATTTGCGACTGCTGATTTATATTCATCTGCTGCTTTCCCATCTGGTTAAGCTTCTGCATTAGCGACTGCATTCCCGAGCAGCTCGAGGATTGACATTGGCTGACTTCATCCAATGCTTTCATTAAAACAGAGACCGATTGATTAAGAGCAGACATCGCCTCAACCTGATTATTCTCAGCTTTGCCCGGATGACGGCTATTAAGCTTATCGATAGCTTCCTGCATGCTTGTCAGCGCCGCTCCCAATCTTTCCATCACAGCGAAATTAACAAAAAGCGTTTCTTTAGTAATATCAGAAACATTCTGTGCCACTCTATCGGCTGCCGTTTCGATATCTTTCTGCTGGCTGGCGGCCTCACGGCGTCCTTCCAAGCGCTTAATATCTTCTTTTGTCGAATTGATTACATCTTCTTGATTATGCGATAAATAGAGAATATCAGCGATAGCTTTTTTTATCATGCCGGTAATCATCTGCTGCTGCTGAGACTGCATCTGCTCCATCATCTGCTGAAACATCTGAGCCAGTTCATTGAAATCCTGCTGAAGTTGGCCGCCTTTTTTACAGGCATTCTTACTGCTGCACATGCCCAGGCTTTGCATCATCTCCGACATCTTCTTGCTCAATTCGGGCGAGTTAACTTGTTGGTCGGCTTTTTCCATATCCTGTTTGGGAATCATATCAAGCTGGTCATTCAATTGTTTGGCTTGCTCGAATTGTTCTTTCAGATTTTCCAATCCTTGTTCCTGCTGTTTTTGCTGGCTTTGACATTTCGAGACATCATCTTTTTTCTGGCATTGGCTTAGCTTATCGTTGATTTGCTCTTGCTGTTGGGCGAGTTTTTCCGATAGCTTGGCTAACATATCAATTTTTTGTTCAAGTTGATATTTCTTTAGAAGCGCCAGCATTCTATCGAGGTTTTCATTTGTTTGCTCGACAGACATCTCGAAGTTTTTCATAGCCTCTTTTAGCAATTCCGGATCCATTTTTTGCAGAGCTTCCTGAAGTTTTTTCATAGCTTCTTTCAGTTCGGGTGTGGCAACCTCTTCCATCAGATTGCGAAGCTCTTCCATTTTATCCAGCATTTCCATCGTTGCCATTTCGTTTTTTTCAAACTTTTCAATCGCATCATCTATTTGTTCTGCCATCTGTTCAAGCTTTTCGGCTATATCTTTTTGACGGTCTATTGTATGTTGAATTTGCTGTTTTTTCTCCCAATCGACTTCGGAAAGCTTGAGCATCTCGCGGGATAATTGTTCCAGTTCTTTTTTTAGCTCTTTCTGATTGGCGACTGTTTCCTCAAAATCGACAAATATCTCCTCTTGCTGGCCGGTAATATCAGCCATGATTTCATCGATGCTGGGCAGTCTGGCGCTGTATGTTTTGCTAACTGAAGATTTGGGGCCGGAAATTATATCGTTGTCGAATAATTCTAAATAATAATAAACAAGGTCGCCGGGCAAAAGGTAGAGTTTTTCGATAAACCAGTTGTATGTAAACAAAGCCTCATTTAAATTACCAAAAGATTCTTTCAAAACCTCGCGCTTTTTGCTCGATTCCCTGCCTTCGGAAAACGTCCAGTATACTAACTCAAGTTTCGTAAAACCGAAATCATCATAAAGGGCGGCATCAATTGGCAGTGTCATGCTCTCATCAAGGTCAACATCCACAGCCGGGAATGTAATCTGAACCTGCGGCGGATAATCATCCAAACAGACCAGATCAAATTTGATGGGGTCGCGGTTATTCAAGCCGGAGGAATCGGTGATTTCAATATGGTAGCTGCCGCTTTTATTCAAAGCAAACTTCCCGCTAAGCTGTTTCCCGTCCACTGTCATCTTTTTACGTTTGTTGGAATTGAATACCATATCTGCGGTTTGGGCAGGTTTATTCATTTTTCCCTTAAACATAACGCGTGTGCCCTTAAGCGCAGTAACAGAGCCATCGTTATTTGGCAATGTTTCGGTTTGAAGGCGGGTATAGTCGGGGTAGTCGAGAGTAATAGAAACATCAACAAGGTTGGGCGGGTCTATGACGGTGATTTTTCCAATTGATGACTCAACATTTTTCGCCCGCGCATAGTATTCAATATCCCGCTTAACCTTTTTAAAAGTATATGTAAAAACGCTGTCTCCATAAATTACATCGCCAGTGTCATCGGTTTGTCTTTCAGCGGGGATAGCAATCCATTTGCCGTCATCGAATTTGAAATTAAAATCGACTCGCCTGGTTTTCTCGCCGGCGGCGATGATTTTTATGGCAACATCATCATTTTTAATCGCCGTATAAGATAAAGGCTTGAGTATTAACTGCAGATTGGTTGGCTTGGGAATATCGGCGAAAGGATGACTGTACAGCAGGCCGACATTAGAAATTGTCCGGCTTGAAACAGCAAAGGCAAAGACAACAGCTAATACTGACAGCGCCAGCCGCTTGTAAGGAATTGTTTTTTTTTGGACGGCCGCATTAAAATCGAGGTCTTTGATTTCCTCGCCTGTTTCTTCAATAGTTTTTTCGATTAGTTCTATTGAGTAATTTTCTTTATTGACTTTAAGTTTGTCGTAAAGCTCAAGTGAGGCAATAAGTCGGGATTGCAGTTTGCCGTAATGTTTTTCCAACCTTAGAGCTATTTTTGATAGCGGCAGTTTTTTAATCAGCGGTTTTAAAACATATAGCCCGATAAGAGATAATGCGCCAGCGATTCCTATTATTAGTAGAATGACTCGAAGCGCCGGGTCGGGCCAGAAAAGGCCTGTAATTATCCATAGGATAAAAACAAAACCGCTTAAAAATGCCAATAAATCAGCCAGACCCTCAAATGCCTGCCATCGACTTATGGAATTTTGCGTGTCGGAAAGCCGCTCGATAATTGATTTGTAATTATTTTCACTCATAATTTAATGTGTCATGGCGTATGTTACAATGTTGGCGCCCATTTTCAATGATGCCTGATGTTTTTCCGGGGGATCTTTATGAACCTCGTAATCCTCCCAGCCATCGCCGATATCGCTTTCATAAGCGAAAAATACAACCAGTTCCTCATCCCAGAATATGCCGAAACCTTGCGGCGGTTTATTATCATGCTCATGGATTTTTGGCAAACCGTTGGGGAATTCATACAAACAGTGATAAATCTCATGGCTAAACGGCAGTTCGACAAGTTCTTTCTCCGGGAAAACCCGTTTCATTTCACGTTTGAAAGCGGGCGCTAAACTATAACTGTCATTAGCGAAAAGGAAACCGCCCGAAATTAAATACTCCCGCAAGGCGGATACTTCTTGTTCTGTCAATTTGATATTGCCGTGCCCCGTTAAATACAAAAAGGGGTAATTGTAAAGCTCTGGGTCGGCGGCTTTAATATTGACTTCTTCATCGACTACGGCAACATTAGTGTTTTCGGCTAAAAACTTATGAAGGTTGGATATTCCCGACCGTCCGCAATACCAATCGCCGCCGCCGCTAAATTGCAAGCGGGCAACGGTAAAAGCCGAATGATTTGATTCGACAGTATTAAATTGACTCATCCCGACACCAGTCAGGATTAGCGCAATCAACATTATCAGAAAAGACTTTTTCATTACTTTATATTTACGTCCCAGAAGTTCAAAGGTTTACCGGGCTTAGTAAAATTATTAAGCCGTTTTCAATATATGTATTACATAATATATGTCAATAGTTTTAGAGTTGATGTCTCCCCAAAAAGCTAAATAATACCCCTATTCAGATTATATAACGCTTGGAGTTTGAATATTTAATCATGCAGCCTTTCCGAACTTGTTGAAATTGATAGTATTATGAGGATATATTATATTAACCTAAACAACTATATTGTCTTGGCAAATTAATAAAAGTATATTATGTTTATAACCGATAAGTATATTGCATAGTTATGGCAATTTAGAATATCAGTTTTTAGCCATGATTATATTGATGAGATAATATATGAGCAATAACAACAATACAAACAACGAATCTTTCCAAGTAAAGGACTGCACTATAATTGTCAGGATGGGTGGTGTATATCCTGCAATTAACCTTCGTGAAATGCGGGAACGGACAGCGATTTGCCCGATTGAGTGTCTTTATCATCATTTTTGCGAGACACTTGTCAGGCCGAGTTTCGATGACCCGGAATTTCGCAATGATTTTGCAGTGTGGACATCCAAGTATCTTAGAGATCGTGTTTTGGCTGAACGTTTGGGTATGATAAATCCGTATTCTTTTGAAGACCTCGAACAGATGCGCGCCAAAATTATTGACCTCATCGACGAAAGACTTGATGAAGTTCACTTTATCCCCTGGGTGGCAAGAAATGAGGAATTTCGGTTTCTACGGGCGGTTACAATTGTGTTCGATACAGGTTTAGAATTACACAACCCGAAAGATTTTACGGCTCAATTGCCTAATATGACCCCCAGTACGTTGTATTATCATTTCATTGAGGCGCGGCGGCGGACAGAGGAAAAAACCGATGATTTTACCGCCTGGATGAACAAACTGGAAAACAAACCGGTTAAACTGATAAAAGCGCTTGAAAGCATCGATTTTTACACATTAAATCTTTCCGAACTGAAAACAGCTCTATATGGTGTCTGTATAAATCTCAACAACGAGGATGTTTAAAATGGCTAATTCTCTTGCGGATTATGAACCGGTTGTAGGGAAAGTTGCTATATCGCAATTGCGGCAACTTGCCGAACATCTTCAGGGCGCCAGTGTAGTCCATGTTAACTCGACCAAAGAGGGCGGCGGCGTGGCTGAGATTCTCAATTGGCTTATTCCAGTGATGAATGAACTTGGACTGGATGCCAAATGGGAAGTAATCAATGGCAATGAAGAATATTTCAGAACTACTAAATCTTTCCATAATGGTTTGCAGGGCAATCCAACGGTTTTATCTCCGTTGATGAAACAAGCCTATGAAGATACTGTCGAGGAAAACGCTCAACGGCTTCGGCCTATTCTTGAGGAAGCCGATTTTGTTATAATCCATGATCCTCAGCCGGCGGTATTGTTTGAAAATTGTCCAAATAGAAAAGGAAAATGGGTTTGGCGATGTCATATTGATGCCAGTCGTCCATTTCGCAAGGTCTGGCAGTATATAAAAGAGAAGGTTTCCGGCTATGATGCCAGTATTTTTTCGATGGCTGAATTTGCTCAATCTTTGCCTCATCCGCAATTTTTAATAGCTCCAAGCATTGATCCGATTAGCGAAAAAAACTGCGCTCTTTCTAATGGTGAACTTAATCGCATTATAAGCGAACTCGGGATTCCCAATGACAGGCCAATATTAACTCAGATATCCCGTTTTGATAGATTTAAGGACCCAATCGGAGTAATCGAAGCCTATAAAATGATTAAAGATAACATTGATGTCGAATTAGTATTAGCCGGCGGCGGAGCCACGGATGACCCTGAAGGCGCGGCTGTCTTGGAGGAAGTTAGAAGCGCTGCCGATGGCGATGAGCATATTCATGTATTGTTTCTGCCAAGCAACGCTCATCGAACAATAAACGCCCTTCAACGCGCCTCGGCTATCGTAATTCAAAAATCGCTTCAGGAGGGTTTCGGATTAACAGTTACCGAAGCGCTCTGGAAAAGCAAACCGGTTATAGGCGGTAATGTAGGCGGGATACGCAGACAAGTTCATAACTATTATACAGGCTTCTTAGTAGATACTCCTGAAGGCGCCGCTTTGAGAATCAGGTATCTTTTAAGAAACCCGGGTCGAATGAAAGCAATTGGCGAAACCGGTAAACAATTCGTTAGGGAAAATTTTTTACTGACTCGACACCTGCGCGAATATCTGACATTGATGTTGGGACTAAAGCAAGGTCTTGGCAACCATTTGCTTGCTGATTAAGTTGTAATATATGAAGATATTAAAGCCGGGATTTATACTCGATAATTATTTTAGGGCTTTAACCAAAGCTGAAAACAGGGCGCTTCTGCTTGATTATGACGGCACTTTAGCTCCGTTTAAAACAGAACGGGATAAAGCTATCCCATATCCGGATGCGATACCTATATTGGATAATCTGATAGAATCTGATAAGTGCCGGGTAGTAATAATCAGCGGCCGCCGAATTGATGATTTATTGCCGCTGCTCAATTTGAAAAACCTGCCCGAAATATGGGGTTCTCATGGTTGGGAACGATTGATGCCTGATAAAACATATCATGTTTTCGATTTTGGCAAGCAGGCTATCAAAGGATTGGCTGAGGCTGAAAATTGGTTAGTAAAGGAAGCTCTTCAAAGCCGATACGAGAATAAACCCGGTTGTTTAGCTCTTCATTGGCGAGGTTTGCCTGATGATGAAGCAAAGGAATTAAGCGATAAAGCGAATGAGCATTGGTCGCCAATCGCCGCCGGTTCCGGATTAGAAATACATGTATTCAACAACGGTGTTGAACTGCGGGCTTCCGGCCGCAATAAAGGATATGCTGTAAAAAAAATAATTTCGGAAACAGGGAAATGTATGATAACATATATGGGGGATGATTATACTGATGAAGATGCTTTTGGGGCGCTTAATTCGACTGGGCTTGGAGTTTTAGTTAGCGATAAGCTCCGTGAAACTGCCG
Organism: Candidatus Zixiibacteriota bacterium; assembly: GCA_021159005.1. NCBI lineage: Bacteria > Pseudomonadati > Candidatus Zixiibacteriota > Candidatus Zixiibacteriota bacterium. The sequence goes on from JAGGSN010000199.1 coordinate 9,412, forward strand.
CCGGCTTATGGGTTAAGCCTCCCGATGAAATGCTGGATTTTCTAAAAATGTGGGAGGAAAGCGTTGTAGGAGGAGAAAAATAATGAGAGCTTTAAAATTATTTGTCGGTGAAAAGAAACAGGTGAAAAGCAAGAAAATTCAGGATTTATTCGATAAAATCGGTTCACAGCGATTGCTTGTGGTTTCTAATCGTCTGCCGGTTATAATTGATTGCGCAGACGGCAACTGGCATATTCATCCTGGCACCGGCGGCTTAGTAACAGCTTTGGTGCCAATTATGGAAAAGATTTCAGGGTTATGGCTAGGCTGGCCCGGCAGCGCTGAGGGTATACCGTATGAACAGCTATTAAAAGATTTTAACGATAATAATTCATATAACTTAAAACCGGTTATACTTTCTCAAGAGGATGTTGAAAAATACTATTATGGTTTTTCAAATGAAACATTATGGCCGCTATTTCATGACCTGCTAAGCTACTGTAAATTCGATAAAGATGATTGGGAGGCTTACAATCGAGTAAATCGAAAATATGCCGAAACCATTGCCGAATCTGTAAGACCGGATGATTTTATATGGGTTCATGATTACCATTTAGCCCTAACGGCCTATTACCTTAGAGAGATGAATATCAAACATAACCTGGCTTTTTTCCTTCATACGCCCTTTCCGTCTTTTGACCTTTTGCGCCGCATGCCCTGGAGGAATCAATTTATTAAGGGCATGATGTCGTACGACCTGCTTGGTTTTCAGACTTTAAGAGATAGACGTAATTTCGTTAACTGTGTTAAAAGTGTGATGCCTGCGGCAAAAGTCAATATAAAGAAACGGTATACATTAATATCTTATGACGACAGAATAATTAAAGTCGGCAATTTCCCAATCAGTATTGACTTTGAGGAATTCAATGATCTTGCCAAAACAAAAAAGGCGGCTGATGAAGCCTGGTATTTCCATGAGAAATTTAACGCCAAGCGATTAATCCTGGGAGTTGACAGACTCGATTACACCAAGGGAATCCCGGAAAGATTTCTGGCATTTGAGCGCGCTCTGGAGAAGTATCCCGACCTTCAAGGGCAATTGACTTTATTCCAACTGCTAATACCAAGCCGTACGCCGGTGCCCGAATATAAGCATCTGAAAAAACAGCTTGATACACTTGTAGGCAGAATCAACGGCAAGTTCTCCAATCCGGGCTGGGCGCCAATCCATTATATGTTTCGCGCGCTCGACAGGCACAAGCTGATAGGCGCCTACAAAGCCTGCGAGATAGCTTTGGTAACGCCGCTTCGGGATGGTATGAATCTTGTCGCCAAGGAATATTGCGCCAGTTCGGTAGATAATAACGGCGTTTTAATCCTAAGCGAATTTGCCGGCGCGGCCGACAGACTGAAAAACGGCGCAATTATTGTCAATCCGTACGACCTTGAGCAAACCGCCGACGCTATTTATCAGGCTTTTACTATGGATCCCTCCGAAAGAAAAAGGCGCATGAGCAGAATGCGATCGGATATTAAACGCCGGGACGTTCATCAATGGGTAAAGTGGTTCATCGAATCCTTTCGGGAACGGAAGCTTCCGCCATCGATTGAGGATATTGATATATCCGGTGATGAGCAAGAGCTTGAGGAAATAAACATCCAAACGGAAGAGCAGTAGGTCGGGTTCTGACCGGAGGGAAAAACCCGACACGTTCGCTAAAGATGCATGCTGCTTTATCACCGTAGTTTCTTATAATAGATAAAAATTCTTGCTTAACGATATTGAAGATATATTGAGCGCGAGGTGTCGGGTTTCTCCCCGCCGCGGCAGGGTCGGAACCCGACCTGCTATGCTTTCATCTGTCTATAATACAGGTACGCATGAACATACACCAGTCATATTCAGGAGTGGCTCAGATAGTTACTATGGTATGAAAGCGTGTGTAATCCATAGTTTTCTTGAAAAAGTTGAGGCTGCCTTTTATCTTACAGGAAAAACACTTTAAACAAAACGTGGTCAAACGCCACAACCCGAAGGAGGCAACCTCATGCGTAAGATGCAAGATTTTGTAGCAAAAGGCAAGAAAGTATTTGTTGGTTTGGAAGATTCTAAAAAAACATGGAAGTTATGTGTTAGGTGCGGCAACACGATAGTACACCAAACAAGTATGCCAGCGGATTATAGCAATTTAAAGAGCTGCTTGAAAGGCCGCTATCCGGGGTGTAAGATTCAAGTAATGTACGAGGCTGGTTTTAGCGGTTTCTGGCTGCACGATTTATTAGAGGCAGATAAAATTGATTGTATTGTTACACCGCCGAACAAGGCAACTCAGGAGAAAGTAAACAAAGTTAAAACCGACAAGATTGATGCGCGTCGCCTGGCTAAGAATTTAGAGAATGGAGATTATGCCAGTTGTCGTGTTCCTGATGTTGAGCTTCGAGAGGACCGTCAGATAAGTCGGACACTAGATCAAACTCAGAAGAATATAAAAGCAACCAAGAACCGGATCCGCAGATTTTTAGATTTATATAATTTGAATGATGGTTTCCCGGCCGGCGCTTGGAAAGAGTCTTATTACAAGCAGTTTTACCATTTGAAATTGAATCATTCTTTACAGGTTAATTTGGATTGTCATTTAAATAATCTTAAGGAGCTTAAGAAGTCGAGGGCGATTCTATTAAAGGAACTTCAGGCACTATGTAAAAAGCTCGCTATAAGGAATCTGTTCGGATTAAACAAAGTAGTCCGGGTATAGGCTGGCTATCTGCTATCAGGTTTACGTTGGAATGGGGTAATATGAACAGGTTTTCTAACGGCAAAAAGATGGCTTCATTTACCGGTCTGACCAGCAGCGAGTATTCGACAGGAGAAAAGGTGCATAGGGGGCGCATTACC
>JAGGSN010000200.1 GCA_021159005.1 Candidatus Zixiibacteriota bacterium
ACACTGCCCACGTCATTCCCAACTTGATTGGAAATCCAGAGATTGATCATGCTAATAGCTCATGTCTGTCGGCGGACAGGCATGAGATATTATGCAAAGCAAAAAAATAGAACATGGGTGCTTATAAAGATATTCTGACGGCCTATTGTTTCATAGGTTATGGTTTAAGCAAGTTTAATTTATCGTATATCAATTGGAGAATTCTGTTGAAAAGACCGGACAGTAGTGATAATTATTGCAATTTAAAAGCCCCCTCTTGAGAGGGGATTTAGGGGTTTGTTGACGGCTGCAATAATAATAAGACAGCTAACTGATAATTCACTTTTCAGGGCGGTTATTTTTACTAAAATGTGTAATGATATAGATTCATAGCTATTTCTTATATTATAGTTACTGCCATAATCAAACTCCAACCTGCCTGCCAGCGGGCATGGCTGCAAAGTCCGGGATAAATTATCAGGGCAAAGTTATATTTTATTAAATCAAAACTCACAAAATTGGTAAAAATACCGACTAATATAATAAAAATACAATAAAACAAAAGCTGGAGTTAAGTATGGTATTGGTGCATCAGAAGCTAATCTGGCTGGTAGCTTTGATAGCGGTTTTTATAGCCTTCGCAAAAATTAAATCGGGCTATTTTATATATCGTTCCAAGGCTTTGAGGATTATGACTTATGGCTGCGGATTGCTGATATTTGGCAACCTAATCGGTTTGGCAGGTTATATGGGCATATTCGGCGCCGGTTACAGCAAGTCGATTATATTTTTTGTTTTCGAGTCGGTCATCGGCTATATCGGCGGTTGGACAATGCTTATCTGGGGTATGTCGTTATGGCTGCCGTATCTGTTTTCGGTTTCAAGCCGTCTTCAGAAAAAAAATAAAAGCGTTAAATTATACGAATCGATATCAAGGGTTTCGGCATACGGCGACGCTTCGCCTTCAACATTTAGTAAAATTGCCGCTTCCGTAATTGACACTTATGGTTTCCAAGCTGCATCGCTTCATGTTTTGGGTAAGGATAACAGGCTTTCACTTTTTGCCTCGGTTGGCTTAACTGATGAATCCAAGAAATTTATCGGTGCAGTGGAAAACAGCTTGTATGATAAAGTATTTCAAACCGGCGAGATTTATCAAGCAGATGAAAACATTAAAATTCATAAGGATATAATAATCGAGACAGTAGAAGGTCTTGTTGTTGACGCTTTGGCTATGCCGGTAGATTTTGGTATTAAAAAAGTTGGTGTATTAACAATATACACTAATCATCCACGCGTATTTTCCCAGGAGGAATTACAGATATTTGAAGCTTTCTGCGTTAATCTTGGGTTAGCATTTTACAGGTCTGGTTTGCAGAGGTCTATTAATCTGCATAAATCTTTCAGCGATTTCATATCGGTTATGCTAAAAACAGCCCGGTCTGAAGATAATCTTAACAGCCGGGTTATCAGATTGGCCAAGTTATTTAAACAGTATATGACTTTCAATACGATTAACCTTTATCTCTACGGCAACGGCGCCCCGCATCTGCTCGATTTTAATCTTCAAAACGGCGGAAAAGTAATCATAGAAAAAGGTTATTACAGTAAAGATAATTTTCATCCGGTAAGATGGGTTATGCAAAATAATCGAGGCTTAACTCTGCCCGATAACGAGAAATTGATAAACGCTGAGTATAAAACTCCCGGTATCATGGATATGCTTTATACTCCGGTGGTGATTGGCGGGAAAACAATTGGCGTGCTGAGCCTTTCGGTTAACTCCGCTCATAAATTCAACAATAAAGATATGATTGCGCTTGATGCTTTTGCTTCGGTAATATCAGGCTCCGTATTAGAGGAACTTAATGCTGATCTATCGGCAGAAACATTTAGAAAAATCGGAGCTGTAAAATATTCGCTGGAAGCTGCGCTTGATCAGGAATATTCCGACGAAATTTATCGTGAAATAGCTAAAATAATTACAGAGAATACACCAAGTACATTCTGCCGAATTATGCTTTTGGATAATGATAGGAAAACATTTCACACGGCCGCAATTTATCAAAGACGGGAAATGGTGTGGGATGAAAGAACAATCGCCAGTATACCTGCCGCCGAGCTGTATACTCATAAAAAAGCTATTGCTCAGGGCAAGCCGATAATTGTCGGGCATAAGGAAGATAAGCAAATATTCTCCGAACTCGAATCAAAACTGCTTCTTCCAGAAGGCATTTCCCAATGTATGATAATCCCGATAATTGTAGACAGCAAATCTGTCGGAGTTGTTACGATAGGGGAGAGCCGCAAAGCCAACCGCAATCGTTTCGACTCTGAGACGATGGTATTTGCGGTTATGCTGACTAATATAATATCGATGTATCTCTGGCAAAAAGAGAATATTGCAACAAGAAACATCCTTGCAAATTCAAATAGAATAGCCAATAAGCGTCTTAATGAAATGCAAAATCAGGCTGATGTATTTAGAATGATTACCGGTTTTAACAGCCGGATTAACGGTCCCTTAGCGGGTATAATGGCATCCTGTGAATATCTGAAAACGATGCCCCTTGCGAATAAAAAAGAATTGGACAAATACATAAGCTCGATAAACAAAAACGCTGTTAAAATCCATAAATTATCCAGTCAATTTGCAGAAGCGAAAGAATCGATTGAGACTATTCTGGAACGGTAACATAATATTTTATGACAGCTTTTATAGAACTATATACTTCCGTAATAATGCAATGGGTATTCGTATCCGACGCAAACCAAATTTTCGCCGGGTTTGATGTCAATGGTATGTTTCCTTTCGATTGTATTGGATATATAAAAATGCCAGCCTATATTTTGTTGATGGCGGCAATTTTTGATACATCGGTGATTTTCACTGCGCTAAAAAAAATTAAGATTCCTAACAGGTCAAGTTCCAAAACAAATTCACAGTCAATTAAAACAAAGTTGACAGAAACAGAAGCATCATCTTTTGGTAAATCTACTGCTAATCAAACGGAAGATTACTATGATCGTTTTGAAGATGTCGTTGATAATAACGAAATATTGAAAAACAATAGCTATGCGCCATCATTTTCTATAAACACTCCACAGAATATAGAATTATTAGAGCAATTGGAACGAATGAATAAAATTACCCGTATAATAAAATACATATCCTCTACTCTTGATATTGATGAATTGTTTAGCAAATTAATCAGTTCGCTAACAGAAATTGCCGGATTCCATTGGGCTGCTGTAGTTTTTACTGATGATATGGAGCCTTGGGAAAGCAAATGGAAATTGCCTGATATTAAAAGCATGGAAAAATATCTTAGGAAATCTATCGGCAAACCTGCTCCTGTTTATTACCGCATAAATAAACTTGAGTTAGCTCCATCTTTAAGGGCGTATTTTAATAAAATGAATATAACTAATGCCGCCGTTTCTCCAATTGGCGGCGACATTAAAGCCAGAGGATTCCTGCTTGTAGGCAGTTCTAATCCGGATGGTTTCAATTCACATGATGATTTTATGCTTAAGGATATCTTGCAAGTTCTGGATGCTGCCGCAACAAATGCATCAATTCACAGCAACATTAAAAAAGCATATAGAAGCCTTGTGGAGACTCGTGAAAGACTAATCCAAGATGAAAAATTTAAAGCTCTTGGAGAAGTAGCTGCCGGTATTGCCCATGATTTTAAAAATATTCTTTCCGCTATTATGGGGCGGGCGCAGATACTGCTTAAGATAAATGAAGGAGCTAAAAATATTTCTAATGATGTTTTAGTTAAAGGTCTTGAGACTATCGAAAAATCTGCTTTTGACGGCATTGAAATTATTTCCCGAATTAACGAATCTACTCATAACAGAATTAAATCACAACTCGTCTATATAAATCTCAGAGAAATAATTAATGATACTATTGAGATGACAAGGCCCAAGTGGGAGAATAAAGACGCCGGTAAAAACATAACTATCAAAACAAAATTCAAGACAGAACCAATTATTAGAGCTAATCGCCATGAAATGGTAAGAGTGTTTTCAAATCTTTTGCTAAATGCCGTTGAGGCTATTGAGACAGATGGAGTTATTGAAATAAAAGTTCTGATGGAATCAGATAAGGCTGTTATTTATTTTAGCGACAACGGGTCGGGAATGAACGAACAAACAGTTAAGATGATATTTGATCCGTATTATACAACTAAAGGGAAAATGGGAACCGGTCTTGGTTTATCGATTGTGTATACGATAATAACCCGTTATAAAGGCGAGATTATCGTTAATAGCGCTCCTGGCAAGGGAACGACATTTCAAATAACTATTCCATGTCAGCAGGATGCTCATACTCAAGCCAAAATATCTGTTCTCATAGTAGAGGATGATGTTAATCTTCGGAATGTACTTCATGATATCATTATAGAAATAAGCGGGGATGTGTATACTGCAGGAAGTTATAACGAGGCAAATAGAATATTAATGGAACGTCCTTTCGACATGGTTTTAACCGATCTGGGTTTGCCTGATGAAGATGGCTGGAAAGTAATCGATAAAGCAAAATATTATTCGCCTGATTCCCTGATAATCCCAATGACAGGATGGCAAAAAGAAATCGATAAAGAAGAAATTACATCAAGAGGATTAACAGAAGTGCTGCTAAAGCCATTTAAAATTGAGCAAGTGCAGCAGCTAATTCAAAGAGCAATTATAAGGTATAAAAATGTCCTTAGAGTTTAATAGCATTCTTGTTTCGCCTATATTCAAAGCAATAGTATCGAACCCAAATCAAAATTTGGATGCTGATTATTTTGCTCTTATTATTATCGATAATAATTTTAATCGATATGAGTTGTTGTTAAGCAAGGAAATCAATAATCTGGCTCAACTTGAAGAAGACATTGAAAAAACAGCACTAAACGCTTGGGAATTATGTTGGCAGAACAGCCTAAAATATCTATGCGCAGACGATGATTCTTATAGCAGGAATCCTATCTGCGAAATATTATCCGAAAGCCTGCAATGCCGGAAAGTTCTAATGGTTCCATACGAGCTTGCGAATATTGGAGGAGGCTTTTTAGTATGGTGCTGGCAAACCCAACCGCCGGATTTTGAAAAAAGCTTTATTGAAAATGCAACACATATTGTCAAACAGGTATCGATGTCGCTAATGCTTGTTTTTAAAGAACGAAAAAGCCAGGAACTCAACGCCAAATTAGCCGCTTTACTTGACCTATCTACATCGATTTACTCATCCTTAAACTATACTGATGTCTTAGAAAAAGCCGTTAATTTGTCAATGAAAATTGTCGGGGCTGATGGCGGCACAATTTTTACTCTTGATAAAAAAACGGACTTGCTTATGCCGTTAATTACCATCGATACTGAATATGAGGATAAAATATCGCAAATTACTCTGAATATAGGCGAGGGGATTACTGGTTTGGCGGCGAAAACCGGTAAGGGAATTATATCAAATCATTCCGAAACTGACTCGCGCTCATATCATGTGCCCGGAACTCCTGAGGATGAACCCGAATCGCTTATCAGCGTACCGCTAACTTGGTCGGGGGAGGTTTTAGGAGCGATAACGCTGCGCTCAACCAAGTGCAAACAATTCGTTCGGGATGATCTTGACATACTTACTATTTTTGCCCGTCAGGTCGCGGACGCCATAAAAAATGCCAAGCTTTACGAGAGTCTCGACAAAGCTTATAAAGAGCTGTCAAATACTCAGGAACAATTAATAATGACAGAGAAGCTCAGGGCATTGGGTGAAATGGCTGGCGGTGTGGCTCATGATTTTAATAATGTGCTTGGTACTGTTCTGGGAAGAACGCAATTATTGATGCGTGAAATTGATAATAGCAGATGGCTAGATCAGCTTAAACAAATCGAAGAAGTTTCTATCAAAGGTGCTGATACTGTTCAGAAACTGCAAAACTTCACTCGAGTATACAGTACCAGCCAGTTAGAGCAGGTAGAATTGAACGAAGTTGTGGAGGATGCTATTAAGCTAACAAAGCCGCGATGGAAAGATGAGAGCCAGCACAAGGAAATAATCATCGACTTGACTTTCAAACACGGCAAGCTTATGCCAATTATGGGAAATCGAGCCGACTTAGTTGAGGCTATTTCTAATATTATATTGAATGGTGTTGATGCGATAACCGAAAAAGGCGTTATCCAAATCGAAACATTTATGCAAGATGACCGAGCGGTTGTAAAAATCAGCGATAATGGCGCAGGCATGTCGGAGAAAACTTTGAACAGAGTATTTTTCCCGTTCTATACAACCAAGGGCAATCAGGGAACCGGTATGGGATTGGCGGTTGTTTACGGCATTATCAGCCGGCATAAAGGCGAAATCGATGTTGCCTCTAAAGTCAATCGGGGGACAGTTTTTAATATATCGTTTAAAACCATCGAAGAATTACAAACCAAAACTAAAGTTGAAGATACCAGGGAAGCAATAAGCGATATTAAGGCGAATGTTCTTGTTATTGATGATGATGATAATATCCTTGATGTGCTTGGCGATATACTTGAATTCCTCGGTCATACTGCGACAAAAGCATCAACAGGCGAAGAAGGAGTTGAATATTTCAAAACCAAAGATTTCGATATCGTATTAACCGACCTTGGCATGCCTGGCATCAGCGGATGGGAGGTTACCCGGATATGCAAATCATTGAAACCGGAAGTGCCTGTGGTGATGATATCAGGTTGGGGTAACCAGATAACCGATGAGATGGTTGCTGAAAGTAAACTTGATGAAGTTATTGCCAAGCCGTTTGAAATGAACAAGATTAAAAATATTATTCAAAGAGCGCTGGCAAAAAAGTAATCACTTGGGAAATACAGCTTCCAAACGAAATCTATAAGATATAACAGTTTCTCTCAACTATTTCAGATTAAACGTCCTTAATGCAAAATCTATATTAATGCTAATTCTCCAATAAGATTATCCCACATAAGCTTTATCTCATCTGTCAAGCTGCCCGTTGTGTACTCAGGTATGGTTATGCCTTTAATCTGAGCCGCTGTAAAAGCATTGTCATAGCGGATATTTCCCAGTATCTTTATCTTTTGTTCGCTGCAGTAGTCGCTTATCTCCTTTGAGACAGATGGGTTAATATCCCATTTATTAATGCAGACAGTCGCCGGAATATTGAAATGCTTAGCAAGCTTATTTACTCTTTGAAGATCGCTCAATCCGGCAATAGTCGGCTCAGTAACAATCAAGACAATATCGGCGCCGGTTATCGATGATATTACCGGACAGCCAATACCCGGAGGCCCATCAGAGATGATGTAATCCAGCCCATCTTTTTTTGCGATTTCTTTAGCATGCTGTCGAATTTGAGAAACTAATTTCCCTGAATTTTCTTCGGCGATACCGAGTTTGGCATGAACCATCGGCCCAAAACGAGTATCTGATAAAAATAATTCCCCGTTTTTATGCTGGTTGAATTCTATTGCTAATTCAGGGCAGAAATATGGGCAAACACCACAACCCTCACAGGCAATAGGATTAATCTTGTAAACCATTGAATTGGGTTCATCTTGGCGTTTTTGATATGAAATAGCATTATACCGGCAGAGGTCATCGCAGATACCACAACCTGTACATAAATCGGGGTCAATCTTAGCTAATTTACCGCCCATGAAATCCTGACTAGTTTTAATTTCAGGATTCAGCACTAAATAAAGATTAGCGGCATCGACATCGCAATCGGCTAATACCGATTTTGACGCCAGAAAAGCAAAGGAAGCGGTAATGCTTGTTTTGCCGGTGCCGCCTTTGCCGCTGATAACTACAATCTCTTTCATGTATTCAAGGTCTTTCTATATCTGCTTTAATGATCGCAAATATTGTCGCCTGTTGTTAGAATACCGCTTAAAAAATCCGCTACAATCTTATCCGGAGTATCAGGGTTGGCGCCAACTATAACTTTGATATTAAATTGATTGAAAAACTGCTGAGCGCGCATGCCCATACCGCTGGCAATTATCAAAGTTACGCCTTTCTCCGAAAGCCATTGTGGTAATACTCCCGGTTCATGAGCAGGAGGTGTAAGCTCGGTTTTATTGATTATTTTATTGCTCTCCGAATCAACCTCTATAACGGTAAAATTCTGACAATGTCCAAAATGAGCGCATAATTTACCATCCGCTACAGGTATTGCAATTTTCATTTAGTAACCCTTTCGATATTTTTCTGCCACTTAGTTATTTCATTGATAATATTCTCAAAATATATTTTATATTCCGGCAAGGCTTCATAAATAATCTTACCCTTAGAATAAGACTCCGCTATCCTGCGGTCATCTGGAATTTCGGCAGTAATCGGGATATTCTCCCGTTGGCAGTATTCCTGCACTTTGTTGTCGCCGCTGCCGGCTCGGTTGATTATCACCGAATAAGGGATATCGAGTTTGCGCACCGTTTCAACCGCCAAACTTAAATCATTTAAGCCGAAAGGAGTTGGTTCGGTTACCAAAAACACATAATCGGCATCGCTAACAGTTTCTACCATCGGACATGCGGTACCCGGCGGAGCATCAATTATAACATCCTGATATTCAGCGAATGCTTTTTTCACATCTCGTATTACCGGCGCTGCCGATGGTTCGCCAATATTTAGCTTGCCTGAAACATACTGCAAATTTCCTTTATGACCTATCATAACCACGCCTATTTCACGGGGAGATTCTGTAATGGCTTTGGGAGGACATACTAACTCGCAGCCTCCGCAGCCATGACACAACTCAGGGAAAACCAGAACCTTATCCACAATTACAGTAATGGCGCTGAATTCGCAAATATCTTTGCACTTGCCGCAGGCATCACAAAGTTTTTCATCCACTACCGGTATGGGAATGACGGCAGGCCATTGCCTGTCTATAATCGGATTCAGAAATAAATGGCCATTTGGTTCTTCCACATCACAGTCGGCATAGCAAACCTGCTTAGAATTTTTAACTATCAAGCTGGCTAAATTGACTGCGATAGTTGTTTTCCCTGTGCCGCCTTTCCCGCTGGCTATTGCTACTTTCAAACTCTATCCTTGCCTGGTCATTAATGCGCCGCATTGAGGGCATTTTTGCTGGGTACAGGGAATGCCGAGCTGATGCTGAGCAGTGTTCCCGCAACTTGGACATACGCATTGTCCGCCCGGTCCTATCCCTGCTCCACCTTGACGACCGCGGCCGCCCTGACCGCGTCCTATGCCGCCGCCTTGGCCGCGACCGGTGCCGCCGCCTTGGCCGCGACCAGTGCCGCCGCCTTGGCCGCGACCACCTCCTCTATTACTTGGCATTAAAAATCCTCCTTAATTAAATGTTTAAATTGTTCTGAAGTCATCATTTTTCGTTTTGGGAACTTTTTTTACTTTCGAGACCTTCAATTCTACTGCGAAGGTCTTTAAGCATCGTAGAAAAATACTTTTCCTGCGACTTTAATTCTTTGACTTCATCAACAGCCGAAACATGAGGGTAGTAAGGTTGTTCATATGGCTGTACGTATGGTCCTTCTGCCATAAACGGCATTCTATACCAGCCGCCGCCGCGACCACCACCTCTGAAACCTCTACCTAAGCCTCTGCCGTATCCCATACCAAAGCCGCGGCCGTATCCGCCGCCGCCGAAACCTCTGTTGGCATAACCGGGCATGCCGCTGCCAGTACAAAAACCAGCTGCACGACCCGTTCGCGGACCAGCTCCTGATGGTCCTGTTCTATCTCCTCCTGGCATATTACACACTCCTTTCTGAGTATTTTATTCCCAATGCGATTGAACATCAGGTGAATTTGATTTTTTATATTGCCCTTCCTTGAATTTGTTCACAGCATCTTTAACTTTCCCCTCAACACCGGTAATAACTTTAATTCTGGCGGCCTGAAGAGTCTGAAAGGCTTTTGGCCCGCAATGACCGGTTAAAATCGTTTCGACTTTATGATTGGCTAAAAGCTGGGCTGTCTGAATACCGGCTCCTTGAAGCATGTCCAGATTTTGCTTGTTGTCAATAACTTTAAGTTCATCGGTTTCCGTATCGACAATATGAAAATACTGCGCTCTACCGAATCGAGTATCAACTTCGCTATCCGGATCATTTGAATTAGCAGTAATGGCAATTAACATAGCTTCTCCTTTTATTTCTCATCTGAAAATTTTATAAACCTCGTCTGTGCCTGCGTCTTCGTTGAAACCGCCCACGGCATCCGGGCATCATCAGGTTAGGCTCGTTTAAACCATCATTGATGAAAGCCTCGATTATATTATTGATATTTCCGCACAACCATGGAAATACTTTGATACCCTTTGTTGAAATCATATTGTTGCAGTATTCCGATAATGCGCCGCATAGAATTATAGTAGTATTTTGGTCTTTAAGATAATCAATTTTTTCGACTAAGGATCTGCCCGATAGATTAATAGAGCTTTGCTTAGCAATTTGACTATCCCGAATATCGGTAATCAGGAAATTCTCAGCGGTGTCGAGAACTGGCGATACTCTTTGTCTCCAATACGGCACAACAACTTTCAACTTATTTCTCCTTTCGCATATAAGTTAAACAAAAACAATGCCAAGTCAATAATAAATATCGCAACGCCATGATATAATATGAGTTATGCAGTTAGGGCGAATTCATTGCAGATGTTAATAAATTATAATCAGTTGCATATTTGCAATAGTATATAAAATATAGGTAGCGTTATTGCAATGTCATTGATTGTTTTTAATGCGGTTATTAGCGCTTGAGGGTTTTATACCCAGTTTCTGTATTTTTCTATACAGGGTAGTCTTATGTATGCCAATATCTTTGGCAGTTTTACTGCGATTCCAATTGTTTTTTTCGAGCATGTTTAATATAAACTGCTTTTCAATATTCCCCAATGAATCAAGTTTGATATTGCTTGAAACAGTTTTCCCCTTGTATGTTTCATCCGGCAAATGATGCGGTTTGATTATACTCTCATTTGATAGAGCGAATACATGTTCAATTATGTTTTCCAACTGACGAACATTACCCGGATAGTTTAAGTTCATCAAAATATTCATCGTTTCGGGAGAGGCGCCTATTATTTCTTTTCCTTTTAGTTTATTGAATTTGTTTATAAAATGATCGACCAAAAGCGGAATATCCTCTTTACGCTGCCTTAATGGGGGAAGCTCGATTTTAACAACATTTAAGCGATAATATAAATCTTGCCGGAATTTGCCTTCCTCGACTAATTTCGACAAATTTTTATTAGCCGCTGCAATTACTCTGGCCTCCGATTTTTGAGGTTGAACGCTGCCTAAAGGTTCGTAGGTTTTATCTTGAAGCGTCCTCAGAAGTTTTACCTGCAGAGCGGGGGTTATATCACCGATTTCATCTAAAAAGATTGTTCCTTTATCGGCCAACGCAAATCGTCCCGGTTTATCTTTTTTAGCGTCCGTGAAAGCGCCAGCCTTATAGCCAAACAGCTCCGATTCCAATAGTGTATCGGGTATTGCCCCGCAATTTACTATTATAAACGGATTTTTCCGGCGGTCGCTTAAATTATGACAGGCTGCTGCCGCTAATTCTTTGCCGGTGCCGCTTTCGCCTTGAATTAATATAGTACTATCGCTTTTGGCGGCGGCTGGCAATATATCAAAGATTCGCTTCATTTGAGGGCTTTTGCCGATAATGTCTTCAAATGTGTATTTCCCCTGAAGTTCTTTGCGAAGCTGTTCTACCATACTGAGGTCGCGAAATGTTTCTACGCCGCCAATGATTTTTCCATCATTATCTTTTAGAAGCGCTGTTGAGATGCTGATAGGTATCTTTTCTCCGCTGGAGTTTATTATAAAAATCAACTTATTAACTATCGGTTTTTCGGTTTCTATCGTTTGACGAAGCGCGCAATCGGTTTCACAGATGCTGGCTTTGAAAACATCACAACAGGATGAGCCGATAGCTTCCTCCTCTGAAACGCCGGTTATTTGTTGAGCGGCATTATTAAAGGAGGTTATTTGCCAGTTTTTATCAATAGTGAAAACACCATCCGTGATACTGTTCAGGATTGAAGAGAATTGCTCGCCTTTGAGTCCGGTATTATTTTTCCGCATATTCTGACCCTGTTTAATCGCCAAAGCTAAAACCTAAAACCTTATTTATATAATCTCAAAACGCTAAAAGAACAATAGATTTATTCGTATAAATGTAGTTAATGGCCTTTAAGCCTGGATTTTGTGGTTTGATTATTCACACTTTGTGCTGTCGGAAATTACTTCCGACAGCTCTGGCAACCGAACTTCTAATAAGCTTAGGGGATTATCTCATTCATAATTTAGTTGCGCTACAATAAAATATATTATAATGATAAGAAGATGATGATATACTTTTTAAGAATACAGGACCAACGATGTACGAATTTGAAAAATATCTGCCCAAAATAAAACAGAAATTCCCGAACTATCGCTTCAGCTGGGAAATTTTAACCGACCTGATGCTTGAACATACCGCCCGTAAACCCTACTGGCTCGATATCGGCGCCGGCGCTAATGTTCTTATCGAGGAACAACCGGGAGCTGAATTTGGAGTAGGACTTGATGTTGAAAAACCGGAGAAATGTTTCACGGATTTAAAAAGCGCTTACTGTGTAGCCTCAATATATAATATTCCCTTAGCGGACAACACATTCGATTTCATAACCAGCCGCTATACTTTCGAGCATCTGGAATATCCCCAAAAAGCCTTCACGGAGGTTGTACGGGTGATGAAGCCGGGCGGAACTTTCATCATGCAGACAACGAATGTTTTAAACCCGCTTCTTTTTGCGGCAAGGTTTATCCCGTTCCCGATTAAAAAAGTTATACTAAAAAAGATATTCAAAGACAACCCCTCCGGCATATTTAAAACTCATTATAAAATCAATACTCCTTCTGCAGTTGTATCATTGGCAAATATTAACCGAATTAAAAAGGATTTGATTTTAGAGGAGCTTATCTTAAACGAGGATATACTTTGCCAGAGAAAATTGTTGTTTACTTTGACCTTCCAAATGTATAAATTGATAAGATTGTTTGGCGCGGATTCGCTTATGGGAAATATAATAGCGGTTTTCAAAAAGAGAATGGTAAAACAAGCTGATGTTTAAAAAAATACTAATTGCTAACAGGGGAGAAATCGCGGTTCGGATAATCCGAGCCTGCCGCGATCTGGGAATCAAATCGGCGGCAGTATTTTCGGATGCCGACAGGTATGCCCAACATGTGCGTTTAGCGGATGAGGCATACAATGCAGGACCTCCGCCGTCTGCCGAATCATATCTTGATATAAAGAAGATTATCGAAATCGCCAAAAAATCAGGCGCTGAGGCTATTCATCCAGGGTATGGATTTTTAGCTGAGAATTCGGTATTTGCCGCGGCGGTTGTCGATGCCGGTATAGAATTTATAGGTCCGCCTTCGGAAGCTATCAAAATGATGGGTGATAAACTTGCCGCTCGGGCAGCTATGATAAAATCCGGCGTGCCTATCGTGCCCGGTACCGAAACTCTTATCGAGGATGAGGAAGAATCATTGCATACCGCTAAAGAGATTGGCTTCCCAGTGCTTATCAAGGCGGCGGCTGGCGGAGGCGGCAAGGGGATGCGGGTTGTGAACGACCCCAAGGATATGAAATCTGCCATGCGGGGCGCTGCCAGCGAGGCTAAAACCGCTTTCGGCGATGACAGGATGTATATTGAAAAATACCTGCCTAAGCCAAGACATATCGAGATACAGATAATAGCCGATAAGCACGGCAATTATGTTTATCTCGGCGAGCGCGAATGTTCGATTCAGCGCCGTCACCAGAAAGTTATCGAGGAAGCACCGAGTCCGGTAGTCAATAACGAACTTCGCTATAAAATGGGCCAAGCGGCAGTAGCTGCGGCTAAGGCATGCAATTATTCAAACGCCGGAACGGTAGAGTTTCTCGTTGATGCCGATATGCAGTATTATTTCCTGGAGATGAATACTCGTCTGCAGGTAGAACATCCGGTAACCGAGATGATCACAGGCCGCGATTTGGCGACAGAGCAAATCAGGATTGCGGCGGGGGAGAGGCTGTCATTCAAACAGGATGATATTAGCATATCAGGGCATGCAATCGAATGCCGTATTTATGCCGAAGACCCAGTCGATTTTCTACCTGCCGTAGGAACTATCAATCACTACTGTGAGCCGGCAGGGCCGGGAGTAAGAGTCGATTCGGGTGTATATGAAGGAGTCGAAATATCTGTTTATTACGACCCTCTTATAGCCAAGCTAATCACGTACGGTGAAAACAGACATCAGGCAATCGCCAGAATGAAGCGCGCTCTGGATGAATATATAATTACCGGTGTTACCACTAATATATCATTCCATCAAAAAATTCTCGACAATACGGCTTTTATTGATGGCAAACTTTCAACACATTTTATTGCTGAATACTACGAAAAACCGGATGAAATGACCGACAAAGAGCAGTTGGCAATCGCCGTAGCGGCGGTATTAGAAGACCACACACGGAAAAATATTGCGGCATCATTTAAGAAGACCGATAACAAAAATTGGAAAATAAGCGGTCGTCCCGGAAGTCCGAAATGTTTTTGATAGACAAGTATGCAAACAGGGATTGTTTATAAATGATTTACAATGTCAAAGTCGATGATAAAGATTTTAAGATTGAGGTAATAGAGGGGCAAAAGAATTTAAAGGTCAAGTTTAACGGCAGGACTATTAAGCTTGATGATTATAAAGCAAGCTCCGGACGTATGACAACGCTTCTTCAGGATAACCAGCCTTTCGAGTTTGAGATATTTAAAGAAAACTCGGCCTATTATTGCTGGCATGGTTCGAGAGTTGCCTATTGCGAGGTGATAAGCGAAAAGACGGCTCGTTATTCGAAGCTTATGGGCAACAGTGTTGGCGCCGGCAGAACTCATATACTTAAAGCCCCGATGCCTGGTTTGATAGTTAGGATAGAGGTGAAGCCGGGACAGCAGGTCAGGAAGGGGGATGGCTTGATTATTGTCGAGGCGATGAAAATGGAAAACGAACTGAAAGCCAGTCATTCGGGCACTATCAAGGATATTAAAATTGAGGTCGGGGCGGCAGTAGATAAAAACCAGCCATTGATTGAATTCGAATAAATACAAATAAAAACTTCCGAAGAGCTTTAGCAGCTTGCGTTTTTACATATATATATAACGCGTAGGGGCGTATTGCATACGCCCTATTTTTATTAAACCGTGTTTAACAGCAAAGAGTTTCTGTGGTTGGCATACGTCCATATATGCCAACTTGCATTATACTACTCGCAGGGCGGCCAGCCCACAGGCGGGTTATCCGGCAGGTCATCTGATGTAAACCAGGCCGGAGGATAAGACGGGCAGTATGAAATGAAGTCTTCACCCTTGAAATACCTAACCAGCTTGATTACATCACTACCCATTATTATGCAATCACCGTTAATATCAGCGGAGGCCCAGAAACCATCGAACAAACATGGCTGGCTTGATTGTATGCCTACGAAATAATTGACCATGTATGTAACATCACTGCCCATAGTTTGCGGCGGCCAGATTCCCAAATACATATTAGCATCACCCATAAGATACTCATATTTGGGCCAAATATGCAGACAGGACCAGTTGACAATAAGATTATAACCGGGACCGCCAGTTGAATCTCCGGCATTTGGTTCTTGATAAAGGTCGCGTCCGATATCTATTGCATCAAAGACCGTTGTATCATTATTAAGTTCAATATCAGCAAAGTGAACTCTAAAAGATAAACCTAATGTAGGCATTTCCCAATGTCCATAATCAAAATAATCCAGTCCGAAACCTACAAATGACAAACTGCGCCAACCTTCGGAAAGAGGCGGATTACTATTTTCATTACCAAAACTCGCATCATCCCAAGTAGTGAAGGGATAAAAATACTGGCAATCCGCCGGATTGAAAGAATCGACATAGCTTAAATTAATTCCCATAGGAAAACATAAACTCGCTGCATAAATATCGGGAGCACCTCCCATAAAGTAAATAGGAATATCGAACCAAGTATTGGGAGCCGTGTGAATAGTATCATACCAGCTGTTTTCGCCGAAATATCCACCTACCCAGATATAAAGTGAATCCTCAGCCAATGGTACCATTGCTGCATCGAGAGTTACCGTGTCGTTTGCCTCAACCTCTATACCGGTAATAACAATATCGTTAAAACCAGGTTTAGAGAAAAAGATATCATGGATACCTTCACAAACTAAGGGCAGTGTATAGTTACCATTGATATCAGTATAAGCAGTTAATGATGTAATGTCCAAAGTAGTAATAGTTACGCTGTCAAGCGGACTTGATGATAATAAATTTATTATATTTCCGGTTAATACATTTGTACCAATAGTTAGAACAACATCAATTTCTAATGTATCACCATAGCTTAAAGAAATATCAGCGATATTTGTATCGCAATAATTGGGGTTGGAATAGAGTATTGTATATGTGCCAGAATCTAAATAATCAAGCTGATATTCACCATAAATGTTTGTTGTGTCATTAATATCAGGTCTATCTTCAACTTCAACATAAACGCCTTCTATCAATTCCAAATCAGAATTAGTAATAACTCCGGAGATTACACAAGGAGTTCTGTAAGTCAAATTATATTCAGTTGTGTCATTTTCTAAAACGAGCACATTAGTAATAGTTGTGTCATAATAGCACGGATGTGATAACAGTAAATTATAAGCGGCTGGCGCATTAAGATATTCCAAAAAATATTTGCCGTTTATATCAGTTGTATCGTTAACATCATAGTTAACCGCTTCAACTTGTACGCCTTCAATAACCTCGCCCAAGGAATTGGTAATAACACCGGAAATATGTCCGGCATCATAGTAGCCTTTATAGTATAAAGCTCCTATATCGGCAATTGTACTGTTAGGGTCTAATGGAGATGATGGATCGCCAGAGTCAATACAGGGAGAGAGCGATGTAAGATTATAGTTATTAACTGAAGTATCTGCAAACAATGGATCCACATATATATTGCCAACTTCAGGCGCAACATTATGATGAGCGCCCCAGCTATTATTACAAAAACAATTATATGAAAGATGAAAACTGTTGCTGCTATTATTAGTGTTAAAACCATATGCGTAGTTGTTAAATATTATGTTATTTCTTATATAAGTGTCAACATGGTTATGAACATAACCCCAAATACCTCCGGAACCATATCCTCCCGAATTATTACATATAGTATTGTTTTCAATAATACTGCCGCTTTGATCGATTCTAATGATGGCTTTAAATCCAGCATGATTTTCAAACATAATATTATATCTAATAATAGCTGCGCAGTCAGATAAATATAAAGCCATACCTTTATCGCCTGCCTCATTGTTGTAGAAATAATTCGAATCAATCAAAGCCATGTAATCAATATCGCAATTTCTGCCAAATATGCCGGCGCCTTGAGAAGCATAATTATTTCTAAATATATTATTTCTTATAATCAGAGCCGCATTAGAGCAAAAATAGATTCCTCCTCCCATTCCATTGCTGTTTGAATTATCTTCAAAGATACAATTTATAATTACCGGAGATGAACTGCTGCATTCAATTCCACTGCAATCGAAAGCATTTCTAATCGTGAAGCCATCCAAAACAGAGTTTGTATCTTCTTGACTATTGAATGTTGCTAAAGCTAAATTTTCTACATCTCTTTCAATTATTGTCATATAAGCGTCTGCGGCGCTTTTTACAACTATAGCTTTACCGTTAAAATTTATATGCTCTGCATAAATCCCCGGCTGAACCAGCACCGTATCGCCGCTGCTTGAGGCATCAATGCCCGCCTGAATCGCAGCATAATCATCAGGCACATTGATTGTTATCGCCAAAACCGATGATACGGCTATAATAGCGACAACCATTGCGTAAATAAATAATTTGCTCATATTATCCTCCTACTCAATGTAAGTATTTATCAAAAAAGTCAATGTTAATAATATATATCAAAATATAATAAACTGTCAAGATAAACCTATTTACCAGGCCCAAAATCTCCCCTTGCCCTCCAACCCTCAACCTATTTTTTAGGCATAAAATTTACATTTGTTATATTAGATTATTGATTATATTAATATGGCAGGAGCATTTAGTTTTATCTTATGAATTAGCCTTTACATATCATGCAAAATACTGCATCTTAATTGGAAAAATGGCTGCTTAGGATAGCGCAGTGCGAACGTTAATGATTTGTAAGGGAGAGGGAAATGAAAGTATTGAATATTGACCATATCGGAATTGCCGTCAAGCAGATTTCTGATTCGATGGAATTTTATAGTAGCGCCTTAGGCTTGAAACTTGGCGGGACAGAGGAAGTTCCCGAAAGACATTTGAAAGTTGGTTTTATAGAAATCGGCTCTACGAGAATCGAACTGATTGAATCAACATCGGATGAATCCGCTATTGCCAAATATATTGAAAAGAAAGGCGGCGGACTTCACCATATCTGTCTAAGCGTGGATAACATAGTTGAAGCCCTGACGCATATGAAAAACAAAGGATTCAAGCTTATAGATAACGAACCTAAAGACGGAGCCGAGGGATCGAAAGTTGCCTTTGTTCATCCCAAATCCGCCGGCGGGGTTTTAATAGAATTAAAGGAGTTGCCTCAATAAAAGGAGTTTTGCTATGAAACGGTATATAGTAATAAGTTTTATATTGTGTATGATTATCAATGCCAGCGTTTTTAGTCAATCTTTATTCGATGGCTGTTCATCGGCAGGCGCTATCGGTCAGAATGTAATATTTAACTGCGATTTCTACGACCCGATAGGATTGCCCGATGTAGAGGTTGCTGTGCGCTACCGGCCGCAAGCTGATGAGGAGTTTATCGACAGCAGAATGGAGATTATAGGCGAGTTCCCATATTATGCTTTTACCTATGAGACCGAAGCAGCTTTTAATGGCAATCCCGGCATAGTTGAATACTACTTCTCAGGCGGCACCGATTCAATCATGGTAACGCAATCGCCTAAGAATACTAACGATCAATTTCCGCCGCCGTCCTATAAGTATGGCGAATTTCCGCCGGATGCAGTTGGGGATACTTCCGATGGTTCGCTTGGTGGTTGGCTCGATTTAACAGGCAGCGGCGTAACATATTCCGATTCGCGTGTATATGGCTATCTTAACAATGTTGATGATACCTGGCCCACAAGTCAGGGAGCTAATGTATTTGCTTACGCTTTGGGTTTTGTTTCTTTGAGTGGTTTCGATTCGACGCTTTATGCCATGATGTATATTAATGTGCCATTCGTTTACTCGCCGGGTTTATATAAACTAAGCATGGCAGACACCTCGATAACACGGTTGGGCGATATCGATTATACTATCGATGACGGCATTTTGCATATGGCTTGTGATATCGAAACATTCGAAAATGACCCCGACTGGCCCGGTTGGCCGCCGCCTTATGGATTCTTGATTACGCTGGGAATATCAATGACCATTGGCTTCTCTGACGTGAGCATAAATGATATAACCTATCCGACTTTTTATGAGCCAACCACATACTTTCTAGATTTTGATAATAACCATCCGCCTGAACTATCGGGATATAGCTTTACAACCGTACCGGGTGTAACACTTACAGCTAATGTCGATTATTATGATCCCGACAGCAATCTACCGGTTGTTCGATTGCTGTTTTTTGATTGGGGCTTTTATGATATGGGAAGCTTAGACCATATTTATTCGGATACATCCGAGTTTGAAAAAATCCTGCCCTGGCCAGGTGAGGGTTGGCATTATTATCATTTTAAATTCTCCGATGGTGTAGATACTATATCCACGCCGCAAGATTCCATATACTTATCATTCACAGGCGTTGATGAACCCGCATCAGTGCCGGGTCAATTCAGTTTAGAGCAGAATTACCCCAATCCCTTTAATGCGAACACGGTAATTGGTTTTAGTATCGAACAATCCGCTCGGGTGAATATTACAGTTTACAACCTGACCGGAGGCAAAATCGCCGAGATATTAAACTGTCAGATGAATGCCGGCAAACATTCGGTAATCTGGAATGGCATCAATAAAGAAGGGGAGACCCTGCCATCGGGAGTGTATTTCTATCGGTTAACAGTTGATGACAACACCATCACGCGCAAGATGACATATCTGAAATAGGATTTATTGCTATTAAGTTTCAGGCTGTACGCGTAGGGTCGTATTGCATACGCCCCCTCTTGTTGCCGAGCAGCGCTTGGTAACAAGAGGAAACACTCCCATTAGGGTTTGTTCCTAATAGCAGTCATTGCGAGTCCGCCTTAGGCGAACTCGCAATGACTCTCTTTTATCTTTTGTGAATAATACGGGCTTATTATTTAAACTTCTCAATAATAATCGGCAGGATATTCACCAGCGCATTATGACGATGACTTATCTTGTTCTTTTCAGTGGCATCCAGTTCGGCTAAGGTCTTTCCTCTTAATGGCTCTAAAAATAGCGGGTCATAGCCAAAGCCATTATCGCCCCGTTTGGTGTCGATAATCTCGCCCTCAATGGTTCCATCAGCGGTATGAGGCACTCCCTCGCTGTCGATGAATGCCATCACCGTGCGGAAACGAGCAGCTCTGTTGGCTGATAATGCCTTGCTGACCTCGCTTAGCAGCTTTCGGCAATTATCATCATAGGTGGCATTTTCGCCGGCATAACGCGAGGAAAATACACCGGGCGCGCCGTCAAGGCAGTCGACCTCCAAGCCGGTATCATCGGCAGCACACGGCAGATGATATTTATCCCAGACCGCTTGGGCTTTAAGCAGGGCATTTTCTTCGAGAGTTGCTCCGGTTTCCTCAACATCCGGGAAATCGTCAAAATCGGCAGCGGATAGAATTTCAATATCGGTGCGCTTTAAAATATCTTTTATCTCGGCGAGTTTGTCGCGATTGTTGGTGGCGATTATTAGTGTGTGTTTAGTCATAATAATTTAATGCGTCAAGATGGAAGTCAGCCTTAGCGGACGACAGCCTGACGCTCGCAGTATTATCAATACATATTAATATCAATCTTCATTGCCTTATTAATCTGCTTGCCGACAAAATATTTGCTCATCCGCTTTAGTTTATCCGGTGTATCCGAAACATAATATCTATGTGCTTTTACCCTTTTCAAGGTATTATACAAATTCAAATCTCCCAGCATCTCATTAACCGACCGCGCTGTCTCATCGGCAGAATCGACCAACCTCACCTGACGCCCCATAACTTTGCTGATAACTTTCTTCAAAGGCGGATAATGAGTACAGCCCAGCACTAATGTATCGATATTTTTCTTTTTCATAAATTTAAGATAGTCCTCTGCTATCAAGTAAGCGGCTTTCTTATCAATATAGCCATTCTCGGCTAAGGCTACAAACAACGGGCAAGCTAAACCGAACACTTTAAGCTTGGGGTTTATTTTAAGAAGGGCTTTTGTGTATGATAATGATTCGATAGTGCCCTCAGTGCCAATGACTCCAATTCTGCCGCTTGTAGTATATTCGGATGCCGCTTTGGCGCCCGGTTCAATCACCCCAATCATAGGGATATTATAAATATTTCGGATATAGTCCAGCGCCTGGGCGGAAGCGGTATTGCAAGCAACAACAATAAACTTAACCTGCTGTTCCAGAAGAAAATTAACATTCTGCCGCGAGAATTTCTTAATTATCTCAGCCGAGCGGATGCCATAAGGGAAACGTCCGGTATCGCCGAAATAAACCACTTGTTCATCGGGCAGTTGACTGAATAGCTGTTTTACAACAGTTAGGCCGCCCACTCCCGAGTCGAAAACGCCGATAGGTTTATTGGAGCTTGATTTATCGAAACTGTTCATTTCATAGCTTCATATTTTTTCTTAAATTGAACAACGGATTGAGTTATTGCCTTAGCGATATTCTCACGAGTTTTGGCGCTTTTTAAAAGTTTCTCATCCTTTTTATTTGAAATAAAGGCGGCTTCAACAAGCACCGCCGGCATATAAGCCTTATTAAGCACAAAAAAACCAGCTTGGTCAACACCTCGACTTTTTATCTTGGTAGCCTTCTGTATATTTTGCTCAATCAATGCCGCTAAATCAGCAGATTCCTTTAAAAATTCGCTTTGAACCATATCGAGAAGGATAAAATCGAGGTCGGATACATACTCTTTTTGACTTTCGGGAGTCTCAAACTGGATAGAGGCATTTTCTAAAGCCGCCGCCGCCCGCGCTTGGTCGGTTTTGGCATCAGATAAGAAAAACGACAAAAAACCGCGTGCCTTCTTGTTTGTAGAGGCATTAGCATGGATACTTATAAACATATCAGCGCCCGCTTCATTGGCGATTTTTGTCCGGTCGCTTAAGGCTATAAAATTATCATAGTCGCGAGTCAGAATTACTTGGAAGCCTTCATTTTCGAGCATATTACTTAAAGTTTTACTTAAAGCAAGGTTAAACTCTTTTTCCTTAAATCCGGATGAACCAATAGCGCCATTATCCTCACCGCCATGCCCGGGATCGACAACGATGACATTAATAAGATTGTTTCGCATTTTGGCGGTCGAATTAGGCGTATATGAAAGCACGGTATCGGCAAATCCTTCCCCCTTTATCATTATCTGGATTCGCAGAGGGTTGCTTTTAAGCTTGCTCACAAAGGTGAATTCACGCGGCCTGAGCCGGATTGATAACTGAGCCGAGTTGTCAAACTGATAGGCCTTAGTATCGTATATAGCCTTATCCGGCCTCTTGTTTTTAAACATCATAGTATCGATTTTGCCCTGATACATAGTTAATATGACCCAATTATCGTTAGTTTTGACTACATCATACTTGAGTTCCTCGGTGATAAATACCTCAATCAGTAAGCCATTTATCTTTTGCTGAGCCGTAAGGCCAACAATATTATACAATGCCGGAAACAGCCCTATCGATTTATCTTTTACTGAATATATCAGGTCATCCGGCATCAACTTGTCGATAACCGGTATGAGATATTCCACAGGCGCGAAAAAATCCCCGTTATAGAGAATGATATTCTTATGGATATTGTAGCTTTTATCGCCGACTGTGATATACTGCGAAAAAAGAGTATAGCTTAAGACGCCGTTCTCTAAATAGAGAGAGCCGACACCCTTTCTTAAATCAGCCTTGTTGGTGATTTCTAAGAATTTTGCCAGGTCTCTTATCGAAATATACTTTACATAACCATAATCGGTTGAGGCGATATCTGTCTTTATGTCTTTCTCGACCCAGACCGCCTTAATACCCGCCATAGCAGGCAAGGAAATAAAAAGCACCATGATGCATGTCGCAAGCTTCAACATTGCTGTGTTATACGATGAAATCAGATTGCGGTTCATTGGTTATACTTAGCCGCCCTTCTTAAGTCTCTGTCGGCATCGCGCTTGGCGATTGCCTGACGTTTATCATATTTACGTTTACCTCTGGCTAAGGCGATTTCAATTTTAGCGTATCGCCCGCTGAAATACATTCGCAGCGGCACTAAGGTAAGCCCTTGCTCTTCGGTTTTTGCCTTAAGTTTGCGAATCTCTTTTTTATGAAGCAGAAGCCGGCGAGGGCGTTCCGGGTCATGTCCAAAATGCGAGGTTTTATCATAGGGGGATATATGAAAATTATACAGTATAACCTGCCCATTTTTCAGGGCGGCAAAGGAATCCTTAAACGATATTTTGGAGGCTCTCACCGATTTGACCTCGCTGCCAATCAGCTCGATTCCGGCCTCGTATTTATCTATAATCTCATAGTTATGCCAGGCTTTGCGATTGGTAGCCACGGTTTTTATTTTAACATCATCATCCACGAGGGCGAATATAGGATGGTTTGGGTTATGTTTCAAGGAAATATTTAGCGGGGGAGTGATTTAGTTTGCGAGTTATTGGAGATATATGGCATCGCGTAGGGGCGTATTGCATACGCCCTATTTACCATCGAGATACATCAGCTGCCACATACGCCTATAATCCCCTTGACATGATAACGCAATAACTTATATTATAAAAGTACTTCTGGAATTTCCCGGAATAAGAAAACCGGGCTGATGATTAAGTACGAAACTAAACAGGAGCATTCTATTTGATTAAATTAAGCATCCTATTTACTATAGCTTGTATCTTAATTGCTTCGATTGGAACCGTACAAGCTCAACATATAGAAGATTCATTTCAGTATATCTGTCCTATTCCCGGGTCTGAATTAATTACCAAAGAGATAACAATCGCTTTACGGCATGGGGATACTCTTGATACCGATCATTTTAATTTAGATTCAGTAGCTATAATCGAGGGAGATACAAGCGGCTTACATGAATATAATACGGTAATCGCCGATGATCAAACAACATTGATTATTAAACCGCGATCCGGGTTTAGACCTAATGAGATAGTAACAGTTACAATTAGAGAACAAATCGCTACAATTACAGGGATTTTATGCGATACCGGTTCGTTTAGTTTTACTATCTCTGCTGTAACTGAGATACCGCCGGAAAGCAATTATTTTTGGAAAGAACACTTGAAGGAATTAAATAGCAGCATAAAAACTAAAACTGAAATAAAACCGCGAGAAAACATGTATACAGGTAAAAATATTTCACTGCCGCTTGATTTCCCCAACCGAACAGTTACTACTAATGTCTGCCCTGACCCCGGATATATATTTCTTGGCAATCTGTATGGAGATAATGTTTCTAAATACATTATGATTCTTGATAATAATGGATATCCAATTTACTATAAGAAAATGCCATCCCATGGATTGAATTTTACAAAACATCCAAACGGCTTGTTGTCATATTTTCTGTATTATGATCATACTATTCATATTATTGATTCTACATATACGGAAGTTAACACCTATCAATGCGAAAATGGCTATGGTCCCGATACCGATATGCATGATTTCCAGATGCTTGACAATGGTCATGTATTAATCGCAGCTTATGACCCCCAGCCTATCGATATGAGCCAAATAGTACCTGGCGGCAGTCCTAATGCTATAGTTACGGGTTTAGTTTTTCAGGAGTTAGATAACGATAGAAACGTAGTATTTCAATGGCGCAGTTGGGATCATTTTGAAATTACCGATGCTGCATCAGATATAGCCTTATACAGCAATCGAATTGATTATTGTCATGGAAATACGCTTGAACTTGATTATGACGGCAATATCTTAATCTCCTGCCGCAACATGGATGAATGCACAAAAATCAACCGTCAAACAGGCGATATTATCTGGCGTTTGGGTGGTGAAAACAATGAATTTACATTTATCAACGATACGCGCGGTTTCTCGCATCAGCATGACCTAAGAAGACAGCCAAACGGAAATATTACTCTTTTTGATAATGGCAATCTTCATTCGCAGCAGTATTCACGAGCTATAGAATATGAAATAGATGAGATAAATAAAACTGTTACTTTAGTCTGGGAATTTCGCAATCAACCTGATGAATACGCTTCAGTTATGGGCAACCAGCAGAGACTTCCTAGCGGTAAAATACTAATAGGCTGGGGCGCGGATAATCCAAATGTTACAGAAATTCTTCCCAATGGTGATAAAACATGGGAGATGACATTTGATATTAATACTATTAGCTACCGGGCTTTTCGTTTCCCCTGGCATGGCGTTGCCGAAATACCTTATCTTATTGCAGAAAACTCAAAATATGGTTTGTATTTAACATTTAACAAATTTGGCGATTCAAGCATAGTAAAATACAATATCTATGTAGATGAACATCCCGAACCAACCACGCTAATCGATTCGACATCGAACACATATTTGAATTTTTATAATGTACTTTCTGGTCATATTTATTATATCAGAGTAACCGCAGTAGATAGTCAATCGGTTGAGAGCGATTATTCCAATGAAGCTGCGATTAAAGCGAACAACGAAAACATCTACCTTCCGGGCGATGTAAATGGCGACAATAATATTAACGGTAGTGATGTTACTTTCGGTGTTAATTACTTCAAGGGAGGGTCTCAGCCGCCCGATTCCTGTTGGAACGATTCAACCTCAAACTGGCATTATTGTGCCGCTGATGTCAACGGCGACTGCTTATTCATCGGCTCGGATATTACCTATTATGTAGCTTATTTCCATGGTCAGAACGTGGGACCTACATATTGCCCTCAAACATCGCCGTTTTATGAAGAATAGCGCTTGAGGGAGTGATAATAAAGCCAGCCTATTAAAAAGTTGTGTCAGCTTATATTTCATAGACAGAAAACGCTTATAAACCACCTAATAATCTACTTGACATGTTTATGTGATTTATATATTTTATATAATGATTCTTCTATGAATCTCTGTTGCCAATCAGGGATTTTGCCGCAGAGTGTTTCTGTGGGCTGGATTGTAATTAAGGGAGATTGTAAGATTAACAGAATAAGTATTTATAGCAGTATATTTCATCCGGAGGGATAGTCTATATGAAAAAGCTACGGATTTTTAGCGCAGTGATATTTCTATTAATCGTTTTAATAGGGACGCTTAATGCCGGGTATTTTAACGATACATTTCAATATATTTCTCCCAAACCAGGGGCAGAGCTGGTTTCAAAAAGCTCTAATATTATAATCCGCGCCGGCAGTATTTTGCCTGCGAGTAATTTCAATTTATCAGCCATTGCCGTAATCGAAGGCTCATCAAGCGGTAATCACAATTATAATGCAGTTATTGCCGATGATCAGCAGACTATTATTATAAAGCCAATAGCTCCTTTCCAGCCGGGTGAGACTGTTAATGTTATTCTTAATGCCCGTTTGATTACAGCTAAAACCAATCGAATACAATCGTCGACTTTCAGCTTCACGATTTCTCCTAAAACCGAAAGGCTATTGGATGATTCATTTTATTGGGATGAATATTTCGATATATCTTCTGATTTGACTGCAGGGTCCGAAAGTGAACCCAATCCGAAACTTAATAGCAATAGGGATGTTTCTTTGCCGTATAGTTTTCCGAATATAACAGTAAATTGTATAGATAATCCTGGGCAGGGTTTCATTTTCCTTGGCAATATATTCCCCAACACCGCTCATTATTTAATGATTCTTGATAATACCGGATACCCTGTTTATTATAAGGAAATGCCGACTGCCGGTATGGATTTTAAAAAGCATGATAATGGTTTATTGAGCTATTTTTTATACCACACTCGCTATTTTTATGTAATGGATTCAACATACACTGTGGTTGATTCTTTTCGATGCGGCAATGGTTATGAGGATTATACCGATATGCACGATTTTCAGATTCTCGATAATGGACATGTGCTGTTGGCGGCTTATGACCCCCAGACTATTGATATGAGCGATATAGTGCCCGGCGGCAATACTGCGGCTTGCGTGATAGGTTATATTGTTCAAGAGCTGGATAATTTTAAAAATGTGGTGTTTCAATGGCGAAGCTGGGATCATTTCGAAATTACCGATGCTGCGCCGGATATAAATTTACAGCACTATAGAATCGATTATTGTCATGGCAACACCTTAGAGCCGGATTATGACGGCAACCTGTTAATTTCATGCCGCAACATGGATGAATGCACGAAAATAAACCGTCAGACAGGAGAAATTATATGGCGTCTGGGCGGCTCAAATAACGAATTTGTCTTCATAAACGACTCGCGAGGCTTTTCTCATCAGCATGATATCCGCAGGCTGTCAAATGGTAATATCACATTGTATGATAATGGCAACTTCCATGAACCGCGGTATTCGAGAGCGATTGAATATGAAATCGATGAGGACAATAAAACCATTGCGCAGGTATGGGAATTTAGCAATACACCTGATGAATTCGGGGTAGTTATGGGAAATACTCAGAGGCTTGCCGGCGGCAATACTTTTATAGGCTGGGGTTCTGACCAGCCGATTGCCACAGAGGTTAAACCGGATGGTTCGAAGGCTTTCGAACTGTCTTTTGATGATGGCGTCAAATGCTACCGCTCGTTTCGATTCCCGTGGCGCGGCATTGCCGCCAGTCCTTATCTGATTGCCGAAAATATCGATGCCGGCTTCCATTTGGTTTTTAACAAGTTTGGTGATAACAGAATTGTTAAGTATTATATCTATATGGGCAAATCACCGGAACCGACTACAATTGTCGATTCAACATCGAATACTTATATGAATATTTATGGCGTTAGAGATGATACCACATACTATTTCAGGGTTACAGCTGTGGATAGCTATTCAAACGAGAGCATTTTTTCTAATGAGGTAGAGATTATAGCCGATCTCAATCCCATTTATATACCCGGCGATATAAATGGCGATGGGAATATAATTAATAGCGATATTACTTTTGGCATTTGGTATTTCAAAGGAACAACTACTCCTCCTGATTCCTGCTGGAATGATTCAACAAATGCCTGGCTGTATTCTGCGGCGGATGTTAATGGCGATTGTCAATTTTCCGGCTCTGATATTATCTATATCTTGCGATTTTTAGTCGGTTTTGGAAACCCGCCTAAATATTGCCCGCAAACTCCTCCTTTTAATGAGGAATAAAAAAATTACTTCCAAAGAAGGGGCTTTAAAATTCATACATTCCGTAGGGCACATCCATCTCAGGCAGATAACATGGTGGGCTGTACTGCTAAACATATCACAAATTCATAACTGATAACGCAGTTGGAAAATCATAGATAAAAATAACAATTAGTTGAAAAATTACTTGAACTATATTGTATTAATTGAGTAATCTATACCGACAATGATAATAATGTAATGAGGATGTTTTTATCAGATGAAAAAAATAGGCCTGCTTTTAGTTCATATTTATAAATTCTCGGAATTTTTAAAAGTTATATTGCGTTCAGCTTTCCGAAAACCCATTTATTTTAATGAAATAGTGGAGCAGTTGTTTCAACTTGGCTATAAATCGCTTCCTATTGTTACTCTCACATCTCTGTTTACCGGTATGGTGATGGCTTTTCAGACCGGAGTTGAGATGAGCAGGTTTGGGGCGAAAGCATATATCGGTTCGGTGCTGACTATTACATTAGTTAGAGAGCTTGGTCCGGTACTAACAGCGCTTGTTGTGGCTGGTCGCGTCGGAGCCGGGATTACAGCCGAGCTTGGCTCAATGAAAGTTACCGATCAAATTGATGCAATGAGGGCGATGGCAACCGACCCGTATAAAAAACTAGTTCTAACCCGGATTATCGCTCTTTTGATAATAGTCCCGATTTTAGTGGTTGTTGCCGATATTCTGGGGCTAATCGGCGGCGCAATTATAGCTATAACCAACCTTAATATTGGCATTGAAATGTATAAATCCACCATAATTGATGCTCTTTATATTGAAGACTTGGTTTCCGGATTAGCCAAACCATTTATATTTGCTTTTATTATCGGCACAATAGGTTGTTATTTGGGTATAAACGCTTCCGGTGGAACCAAAGGAGTAGGCAACTCGACTACGCTTTCGGTTGTTGTATCATCGGTACTGATATTTATGTTCGATTTTATCTTAACAAAAATATTTTTCATGTTCGGCAGGCCGGTATGATTAAAGTTGTTAATCTGTGCAAGGATTTTGGTTCCAATAAGGTATTACGCGGTTTATCTGTCGAATTTGAAAATGGGCAAACGACAGTCGTTCTGGGCAGGTCGGGATGTGGTAAAAGTGTTCTGTTGAAAATGATTCTCCGCTTGTTGTTGATAGATTCCGGTAATATTATTATCGATGATATTGATACGACAAATTTTTCAGAACATAAAATGATGGCTTTCCGAAAGAGGATGGGGATGCTGTTTCAGGGTTCGGCATTGTTCGATTCGATGAATGTCTATGAAAATGTTGCTTACACGTTGAGAGAACATACCCGAATGAAAGAGAAAGAGATACGTTTAAGAGTATGGGAAAAGCTTAATTTTGTTGAAATGGACGGCACTGAAAATCTCATGCCCTCCGAGCTTTCCGGCGGAATGCAGAAAAGAATAGCCTTAGCCCGCGCGCTGGCCAACAATCCCGATTATGTATTCTTCGATGAACCAACTACTGGCTTGGATCCAATTACCGCTCATACTATCAATGAACTGATAGTAAGGGTTCAGCTGCATACTAAAAGCACTGTAATTGTAGTAACCCATGATCTGGAAAGCGCGGCTTTTATTGCCCAGAAAACAGTTTTATTAAAAGAAGGCGAACTTATATTCGAGGGCGATTTTGAATCGTTTACAAAAAGCGATATTGAATTTGTAAAATTGTTTAGGTCAGGAGGAAAGGCTGGTTAAATAGATGAGTGAGAAAATGATTAAAGAAATAAAAGTCGGTGCATTAATAGCTTTTGGCCTATTTGTGGTGTTTTCAACATTTTTTATTATAGGCGGCCAGGAAGGAATTTTTTCATCAAAATATGAGCTTTATGCCAGGTTTAACAATATTGAGGGATTAGCTGTCGGGGCGCCTGTTCGTTTAGGCGGGATGAAAGTTGGAACCATCGGCGATATCTGGTTTTCGGGAATAGCTGATAAGAAAGCTATTTCTGTAAAAATGATGATTAAATCATCAAGCTTCGATAGAATTCGCTCCGATTCAAAAGCAAAACTCGGCAATATGGGACTTCTCGGCGATAGAACAATCGAAATATCACTTGGCTCATTTGATGCTGAACCTGTTGAACCTGGACAGTTTATTGTCTCGGAAGGCGGGCATGTCTTAGAAGATATTATGGATCTTACCGGTAATGCCAAGGAGATAACAAGTAAAATAAATGAGGGCGAAGGCAGCTTGGCGCAAATTATCAACGACCCGCGGCTTTATTCAAACCTCGATTCGCTGCTGATAATCTGGTCGGAAATAAGTAGCAAAATAAATGAGGGCGAAGGTAATTTAGCGGCTCTTATGAACGACCCCGCCCTATATAATAACCTTACTAAGTTCTTTAAAGAATCCTCAGCTTTTATGGAGAAAGTTAATGCTGGTGAGGGAGAACTCGGCAAGCTGGCAACTGGCAAAGGCAACCTTTATAACCGTACCGACAGTGCTTTAGTCGCCTTAAATAAAACGCTCGAAACGATAAATAACGGCGAGGGGACACTCGGTCAACTCATATATAACGCCGAATTGTACGAGAGGCTATCATCAACGCTGACATCACTCGACAGTCTGCTGGTTGATATCAAAGAAAACCCTAAAAAGTATGTGAAACTGTCATTATTCTAAGCGCTAATATTGATAGTAACATGCCGGCAATGACAGAATCTGCTCTATTCTAAAACCATTAATAGTATTTTCCGACAAAAAAGCTTGACAAACTTACTGTTTGTGATAAATTTCACATAATATTTGATTTCGGGTTTGTATTTGTCAAATAAACACAAACCTGACGCGAGGTTTGTTGTGATTAAAACAATTTCTGCGGCTTTGCTTAGCAAGCAATCCACCAGGTGGGTTGCTAATCAGTTGATGAATTCACCGACTTCAAGAATCTATATCTTCTAATTTTGGAAATATAATGGCAGAACATGCTGGAAATAAATTACAATCCCAACTCGAATATTTGCCTTTTGATGAGAAACATTATAATGAGATAAAGCGAAAAAATGTTATTCGGCTTCTGCTTACTTATCTTACTCCATTAATTCTGCTAATAGTATATTTTTATTTCCAGTATAATAGTCTTATTTCCGAAAGCCAGCGTTTTCATCTCAAGGCAATCGCCGAAAGCCAGGCGAACACGCTTGACCTGTTTTTAACCGAACGACTTGTTAACCTCAGCAATCTAATCGATGACCCAAGGTTTGAATTTCCTCCATCAGGGAAAGCTATGCAAATTTACCTTGAAAGGTTGAAAAAAGACAGCGAAACATTTGTCGATATTGGCTATTTCGATTCATCTGGTGTTCAAACAGCTTATGAAGGACCTTATCCGTCTCTGGAAAAACGCAACTACAGCTCTGAATCATGGTATATTGCACTCAGAGAAGGTAGTGATAATTATATTATTACAGATATCTATCTCGGTTTCCGTCAAAAACCGCATTTTACTATTGCAATCAGCCGCATTGTCAACAATCAATTCATTGTATTGCGAGCTACTTTAGGTCCCGAAAAGATATATGAATATATCAGTTCTTTGGAAGGTTCCAATGAGGTTTTTACTTCGATAGTCAACAGGGACGGCAAATATCAGGTTGTTACCCAGAATATTGCAGCGCTTTTAGAGACATCATCATTTGTTCCGCCGGATGAACCCGGACATGGCACTGAAAAAGTAGATATTAATAGTTCGGAGATAACTTATGCTTACTCATGGCTAAAAACAGCCGATTGGGCATTAATTGTTATGCGTCCTATATCTGAAAGTTCGGAATTATTGCCTGATTTTTTAGTGAAGTTGTTTGGTGTGTCAGTTGTAATTATTCTTTTAATTGTATTCGTAATATTCGATAGGGCTAAAAAGTTAGTATATCTTCAAAAAGAATCAGACCGGACAAGGTCACAATTGGAACATGCCGCTAAGCTGGCTTCTATTGGCGAACTGGCCTCTGGTATTGCGCATGAGATTAACAACCCGCTGGCAATTATTACCGAGGAAGCCGGACTTATCAAAGACCTAATGAATCCCGAATTTCAAGAATCGGCAAGCAGTGAGGAAATAGGAGAACATCTGGATAGTATTCATGAAGCGGCGTTTCGATGTCGCGATATTACCCGCAAACTGCTTAAGTTTGTCCGTAAAACCGACCTTAATTTGAAATCTCAAGATATACATCAGATTATTGATGAAGTTTTGGATGGCCTTCTGGGCCAGGAGATTTCAGTATCGAATATTAAAATTGTTCGCAATTACAACCGCAGCTTGCCCCAATTGATTACGGATGCCAACCAGCTCCAGCAAGTGTTGTTGAATATAATTAATAATGGCATCGATGCTTTTGAAGGCAAGCCGGGTAAAATAACAATTGCCACGTCGCAATCAGGGAAAAAACTGAATATTTCAATTTCCGACAATGGCAAAGGTATCGCTCCCGACCAAAAAGAAAAACTTTTCATGCCATTTTATACAACCAAGGGAGTCGGTGAAGGCACCGGTTTGGGTTTGTCGGTTAGCTATGGAATTATTAAAAGCTTTGGTGGTACAATCGAGGTTAACAGCAGCATAGGAGAAGGAAGTACTTTTGTACTGATATTGCCGATTAAGTAATATTTGTTATTTTTAGATAAGAATCGTTGATAAGAAGGACATCTCTATGGATAATAAATGTGTAAAGGACCTAATGGTACCGCTTGATGAGTATGCGGTAATACATCAAGATGCTCCTTTACTGGATGCAATACTGGCTCTTGATAAGGCTCAGCTTAAATTAACACCCGGAAAATTTAAACATCGAGCCGTACTGGTTGTTGATGATAACAACAAAGTGATAGGCAAAATCGGGCAGTTTTCTTTTTTAAAGGCTTTAGAGCCAAAATATAATGTCATGAGCGACTTGGCCAATCTTGATATTGCCGGTGTTGATTCTCAATATTTATCTAAGGTGATGGAACATTACCAGTTGTTCCAAGATAGCTTATCAAACCTGGCGGCAAGTGCTCATGCAATTAAAGCTAAGGAAGTCATGCAGACGGTTGCCGAGAGTATTGATGAGGATGCTCCTTTGAGCGAAGCTATACATAAGATTATTATGGGCCAGAGGCTTTCGATATTGGTATCGCAAAAAAGTAAAATTGTCGGCGTGCTGAGATTATCCGACCTTTTCGAGGAGATGTCAGTTCAAATGAAAAAGCTTGCAAAATAGTTGATGCTGACTGATTTGAGTTATTATGCCCAAAGTATTATTAGTTGATGATGAAAATAAACTTCGAATATCTTTAGCAAAACGTTTAAACCTAAGGGGACTTGACACTATCGGCTTGGATAATGGCGAGGATGCTATAAAGATAATTCGCAGCGATAGTGATATAGATGTAATTGTGCTGGACAGGAAAATGCCGGGGATGAGCGGCGAACAGACGCTCAAGGAAATGAAATTGTTTAGGCCGGAACTTCAGGTAATTGTATTAACCGGTCACGCTTCTATGGAATCAGCAGTGGAAACAGGCAAGTTGGATGCTTATTCATACATTCAAAAACCATGCGATCTGGATGAGTTAATTAAAATAATAGAGAAAGCCCGCGAAGATAAAGTTCATGTTATGGCGCGGCATGAAGTGCCCCATGTCAAGAAGGGTTCGGTATTGAAATGGCTGAAAGGTTCGCATAATTCTCGACCGGGAGTTATAATACTTGGCTTACTTCTATTTTCTTTGATTGTATTAACTCCGACAACCGACCGCTTGATGGAACTGTTGTCATTTCAGAAAACCGGCCAGATAACTGATTATAATATGGGTTACGCCAATTATATGAAAATGAAAGATGGCGAGAATATTGCAGATTATTACAGCCGTAATTATAAAATCGGTGATAAAATCCTACTAAATCAGGGCGAATCGCCACGATATGCGATGTCTCCCAGCAAGGCAGCGACAAAAGCTAAGGTTATGCTTGGTATTTTAGTGGTTGCTGCCTTATTTTGGGCTACCGGTGCTGTGCCAATTGGAATAACAGCTCTGCTGGTTGGTGTATTCATGTATTTTTTCGGTGTTCTTAAACCTGATGATATCGCCAAAGCCTATGCCAAGGATGCTGTAATTTTTATATTTGGCGTGCTGGCAATCTCTACCGCAATTAGCAGCACCGGACTCGACCGTCGAATAGGATTACTGCTTCTGGCTCCGGCCACTAATTTAAAACGAATGATGTTTATTTTCCTGCCGCTTTTTGCGGTAGCTTGTTCGTTTGTGTCGGAGCATGCTTTAATAGCGTTTATTCTGCCGCTTATTATGATTGTTTATGTTTCCTCTATTAGAGCAGTTGGTCTCAAGCAAGATAAAGCACTGGCAACTATGTTTATTTTGTCGCTTTGTTTTGCAGCTAACTCGGGGGGGCCTGGTTCGCCAGCCGCTGGCGGCCGTAATGCCGTTATGCTTGGCATACTTTCCGATTACGGAGTGGCTCCTTCTTTCGGTCAATGGGTACAGTATGGATTGCCATTTGTGCCGGTTATGGCGCTTGTGATAGGATTATATTTCTATATTACTTTTCATCGCAAGATAGCCGTAAAATCGCTAAATATATCATCGTTAGTAAAACAAGCTTCGGATAAAATCGGACCTATGACTAAAAAAGAATATATAACTGCAATAGCGCTAATTGTTCTGATTCTATTATGGGTTACTGTCAGCGATAAGTTTGGCATGGGCGGCCCTGTGATACTGATAATAGTAATTCTCAATTTTCTAAGGATTATCCGATGGCGCAATATCGTTTCGATACCGTGGGATGTAGTCGCATTGTATGCCAGCGCTTGTGCTCTGGGAAAGGGTTTGGCTGTTACCGGTGCAGCTTTATATATAGCAGACGGTTTTGTTAGTATCCTGCCAAGTTTTATGCAAAGCGGGGAGGGTTTAGCAGTTGCAGCCAGCTTGTTTACCGGTATCGCCACCAATTTTATGAGTGATGGCGCTACTGTTTCCGCCATAGGGCCTATAACTATTCCAATGGCTGCTATATCCGGTACGCATCCGTGGATGATAGGTTTTGCCACAGCTTTTGCTTCATCATTTGCCCATATGCTGATAATCGGCACGCCCAATAATGCTATTGCTTATGCATTAGCCAAAGACCCTGTAACAGGCGAACAATTGGTAACTCTTTCCGATTTTCTCAAGCACGGATCTGTTATATTGGTTCTTTCTTTTGCGGTTTTGTGGGCATGGGTATTTTTTGGATATTGGAGATTAATTGGTTTTTAAATAAGGATGGGTATTATGTCTGACAAAATTAAGCTATTAATAGTAGATGATGAGATAAAATTTCTGGAGTCTGTCGCTCGCCGACTTGAAATGAGGGATTTTGATGTAACCAAAGCCTCCAGCGGCGAAGTAGCTGTTGAAGCCGCCAGTTCTGGTAAATTCGACTTGGCTTTGTTAGACCTGAAAATGCCGGGTATGGATGGCAAACAGGTGCTCGAAATTTTGAAAAAGGAGCATAAGTACCTGGAGGTTATCATTCTTACCGGTCGCGGCTCAATGGATTCAGCTGTGGAATGCACCAAACTTGGTGCTTTTAGCTACCTGCCCAAACCTTATGAACTGAACAATCTTCTTGAAATTCTCAATAAGGCATATCAAGCAAGATTGAAAAAGAAATTTGAATCAGACCAGGACCGGATGCAGAAAATCTTAGATATGGCGGCTGATTCAAGCCCTCTGGCGATTTTACGTGAACTGCGCAAACTTGATGATGAAGAAAAATAGATAAATATAGATTATATCAGAAACCCGCAAGCTAGTCTAAAAAATAAATCGTAGCGCATAGGGGTGTCCGCCATTGGCGGATACGTCCCTACGCGCGGATTTATATATCACCCTAAAATATAAGATATATTTTTGTCGACAGTCTAAAGGGCGTCCAGCAACTCTGCCGGACGCTCTTTGGTTTACAATTTTCGTGATGTCTGTAATTACTTCAAAAGCATCATGGACTTTCTTTCGGTGAAATTATCAGCCTGAATTCTATAAAAATACAAGCCGGATGTTTCGTTATTGGCTGTCCATATCGTCTGATGATACCCTGCCGGCATATTGCCGTTTATAAGCGTCTCAACTTTTCGACCAAGCAAATTATAAACATCGATTATAACAAAAGCGTCTTTCGGCAAACCATAATTAATAGTCGTTGATGCGTTAAACGGATTAGGATAATTCTGGTTTATGAAATAATCCTCAGGTATTCTAGCGAAGCCATCATCGATGTTATCATAATCCCATCTTAAATAAACATCTGTTGAAGTAGTGTCACCATAAGTCAATTCAATAAAAATAGTAGTATCCTCATAATTTCCATGGGAAAATCTTACTGAAAAAGAGCCTTCTTGTATTATGGCAAAATAAAACGCTCCGTTAGCATCCGAATAACCTTCTTGCTCAGCGTCTACTATATAGATGTTTACACTGTCAATTGGTACAAGCGTCGAATCATCATAAACAAAGCCTTCAAAGTAACTGAGGCGATGGTCCAGACAGATAGGAGCATGAGAAGAGCTATCGTATGCTGTCTCGATACCGGTAAGAGAGTCGGTGAAATAATCGTGATGCTCGAATGTGATTGTGTAGATTCCGTTTTCAAGAGACATGAATCTATATCCGCCGGCATTACTGGTTGTGTCAATTCTAACAGGATCGGTATTTATACTAACGACAACCCCTTCGATACGAGTGTCTGTATCGCAATCGGTAACAATGCCCAAAATATTGCCATACTGGCTTAGTACAATAGTTGTGTCCAGCGGGTCATCGGCGGGAATATTAATACTGACTAATGCAGGAACGTAATCGTTGTGAGTTATAGACACATCATAGGTATTTGGCTGGATATGGTCAAACGCAAATGCGCCATTGCCGCCGGTTGTATATTCATTGCCATCGAATGCCACTAGAGCGCCTGTAATTGGCTGGTTATGAGTATCTTTTATATAACCGGTAAAAACGCCGAGCCTAAGAATTACAAAATCTTGCGTGGTTGTCTGATTGGGTTCAACAATTATATTTGTTGCTTCCGTATCCACATAATCAGGATGATGTGTAGTGATGCTGTAAGTTTCTGATTCTAATCCGGGGAATTCATAGAAACCATCAGCGTTAGTGGTATCGCTGGCTCCGGTGTTCAACTGAATGACTGCATTTTCAACCGGTTGTGTGTCCGAGTCATAAACATTGCCGTTAATCCCGCCTGCCTGACTGAGAAACATTGTTTCCAAGACTACTGTTTCATTCTCAATAATATTTACGGTTATAGTTGTATCAAGGTAATGAGTGTGAGAATAAGTAAGATTATGCTCGCCCACAGTAAGACCTAAGTGGAAAAAGCCATCTGTATCGGTTGTATCTGTTTTGCCCCATCTGCTGTCTGTTATACAGACATTCTCAATTGGAACTCCGGAATTAAGATCGCTAGCAATACCCTCAACATATCCGCCGCCTAAAAAGTGAAACATGGCAAATGTTTCAACTGGGAAAAAACCTGCGTAGCCAAGCGTATCGCCGATATTAGTTGGACCTTGAGGATAGTTCAGGCCTGGCCCAATAGCCATTACATCGTCGCCAATTAGAGATGAATCATTGACGGTTTTCAACATAAATTTCATCCCAACGGTATAGGCTAACGAATAAAACCAGGGAGCTTCGCTTTGGGGATTAAGCTGAGCAAATCCTATGAATGATTGGTTTGACCAACCCTCGGGATTAGGCGGCGAACCTTCAGGCGGTAAAAAACCGGCATCATCCCATTCTGTGAAAGGATAAAACAATTCGCCTTCTTCGACGCTTAGAAGGCTGTCGATATATCTATTGTCAGTGCCAAGGCAAATAAGAGCGTCGCCCACATAGCCGCCATACTGGCACTTAAGAGCAACATTGATTTCGACCCTCTCATTTATGTTGACGTACATTCCGGAAGGAGAGCCATAAACAACAAACACGCTATCTGTCATCTGAGCAAAAACTACCCCCGGTAATAAAGTTAATATAGATATTATTAAAAAATAT
Source organism: Candidatus Zixiibacteriota bacterium (assembly GCA_021159005.1). NCBI lineage: Bacteria > Pseudomonadati > Candidatus Zixiibacteriota > Candidatus Zixiibacteriota bacterium. The sequence goes on from JAGGSN010000200.1 coordinate 38,646, forward strand.
CTAAATGTTTTAGTTGAAAACATAATTTCCCTCAAAATATTTTGTAAATACCTTTCAATACTCATGGTTTATAGAACCCTGAGATTGATATTTCTTCTTTTTTATTTATCTGAACTTTAATTGGATAGCTGCTGAACAAATTAATTTTCAGCAATTAGTTTGTTCAACATCGGTTCTACTAATAAATCTTATATCTCCGTCCAGATAAAAGCAATTATTATATTGCTAAACGAAACCGCCTTATTGTTTCCTCCATAGCTAAAAGGTTTTTATGCTTGCTTTAATAAATGAACTGTATTGAATACATCCTCCTTTTTTTTAATTGAACCGAATATTATAATATATGCCTGCAATCTACACTCCAATTAAATTTATAATATTTTGCAGATTTACGCAAGCTTAAAATACAATTTATTAAAAATTATAGCTATCCTAAAAAAATACTATAATCAGATTATCATTTATCGTCTAAGGATATTTCTGGCAACATTTTCCGATAGTTAATACTACTTATAAAAATTAACAATATGCTCCGAGAGGGATTGAATCGAGTCCATTGTCAAAATATACCTTCGGGATTTGTAAAAATCCCTTGTAATTGCCAACTTTTCGGATTATAATTTCTTTAACGGTATGTATGTTTTTCTATTGAAAAATATCTGATGATGACGATAGTTAAATAATATAAAATAGCAAGAGGAAATAACATGAACACTAAGTTTATCTGTCGATTATTGATTCTGTCTATACTGATAATATTTCCGATAGAATTAGCTATAGGCCAGCTTATCAAAGACAAAGCCGATGATATCTTCACGGAAATGGATGCCGATCAGCTTACTCTAAGGTTTTTCAACGCCCTTAATGGCGAGCCTATAACCGGAGCGGTTGTGGGAATTGAAGGTATAGGCAGTTATAGTTCCGATCATGAGGGCAAAGTACTATTTCCCGCGCCGGAAGAGGATGGATTCTATACAGTGAGATTTTCAAAAAATGGTTTTATTGAATCTGTATTTAATATCGAAATTCAGGTTGGTTCATTGTTTTTCAACAGGTTCTCCATCTCGCCCGATATGCCGCTGGGAACGATAAGAGTCGCTTTAGATTGGGACAAGAAACCGCGCGACCTGGATGCTCATATGCGCAAGCTGGGAAGTTTTCACATTTCTTATCGCAACAAGAAGGTAGCTGAGGATGGCAAAGCCAAACTCGACCGCGATGATACGAACGGCTACGGACCTGAGACTATCACAATAAGTAAAGTGGATGAACAGGCGACTTACTATTATTATGTGCATAATTATTCCAATAGAAATAAGTCATCCGATAAAAATCTCTCCAAATCGAAGGCAAGCGTAAAGCTGTACGGCGGCAATAATCAGCTATTGCAGGTATTCCAAGCGCCGCAAAAAGTGAAAGGTACTTACTGGCACGTTTTCACAATAAACAATGGAGAGATAATCCCCGTGAACAAGGTTGTCAAGACAGAGCCGGGGAGTTGACATACAAGCTTATAATCCAAGCAAATAGTAGGGGTGTATTGCATACGCCCTATTAATGCCGCAGCTTCATAGGTCGGGTTTTCCGCCTAATGCGAACCGAAGTGGGGGACAAATCTTATACTTTGGTTTAGTTCGATAATTAGGGTTTGCTGAATAATAAGGAACTGATTGCTAAACGCCGTTTGGTAGCCAGAGAAAAATATTGCCATACGGTATGTGCAGGCTTTTTGCTTATTTATTAGAAAACCCTTTCACTTGCAGGACTATAGAATGAATCTATCTTATGATAAACAAAGAGGTTAGTGTTTATTCAGCAAGCCCTAATTAATATGCAAATAAAACTATCAACCTCAGGATGTCGCCCGTTAAGGCGTGCTTCCATCCTGAGATACAACAAAATAGCGCGTAGGGGCGTATTGCATGCGCCTATTAATGCCGCAGTCTATTAGGGCAGTCCGCTTCGGTGGACGGCACCTGCCTATTTTAACACTCGCCCACAAGCTGAACAATCACTCGTCTATGGCGCGATTTATTATCGAAATCTGCAAGGACAATCTGCTGCCAGGTTCCAAGCATCAATTTGCCCTCAGTAAATGGCAGGCAATGCGATGTTTTTAACAAAAACGACCGCATGTGCGAAAAACCGTTGCCATCATGCCAGGTTTCATCATGATGATATGGCTTATTTGATGGGAGCAGTTTTTCTAAAAACTCCGGGATGTCTTTTAGAAGCCCCGGTTCATACTCAATTGTGCTGATGGCCGCGGTTGAACCGGCAACCGCCACACAGGCTATACCATCATTTAAACCGGATTGCTTGAGAAAACCGGCAACCTCCGAGGTAATATCTTCGAGATGACACCAGCCTTTTGTTTTAATTTCAAAATCGAATGTTTTTACAGCCATATCAAACCCTCTCTGATTTACTTGCCATGTTATTAATAAATTCCACAACGCTATGCATGCATAGAAGGTAAACCACCGGCAAAGCGGCATAATAAGACCTGAGTTCGTCTATATGTCCCATAAAAATACACATTATTAACAATAGCGCCGCATATATTAATGATTTTTTAAGGAAAACCGGTTTTTCTCTCCATTTGTAAAATAAACCGAGAGCTATAAAAATAAACATTAATAAATTCAATCCTCGCGGCAGTGGAATATTGGGATACAATGGCAATATTTTGTTTGTATTAATATGTTCAAAATTAAAATAGCTGGAGAGCTTTGACAGATGTTCCAAGTTCCTTATTAAATGCCATTCTACTAATCCGCCGGGATTATTTTTGAAAACGATATATAATGAAAATTTGACGGCAATAAAAATCAAGGCTTGCAGGCTAAGCAGTTTTACAAACTTACTCCTTGGGAGTTCCGAATAATAGTTGACTGCAAACACAATTATAAGCATCACCGATGTTTCCTTATTCAGCAGAGCAAATAGAAAAGCAATCAAATAGCATTGCCATTGTTTTTTATACAGCAATAATAAAGCCAGAGTAAATAAACATAGATGAGCAAAATCATACATGAAGTTGCCATAGTTGAAATATATCGGGATAGCAACCGCCATTCCAAGGGGAAGCAGGTCGCAGGTTCTTTCGGAAAACATGCCGAGCGCCAATGCCAATTGCCGCAGTATGAATAAAAACATCAGCAAAGCTAAGGCGTTTAGAATCAGATATACAATAATTCTATAGCCATTTTGAGAGAGCATGTTTGTTTTAGAATCAAAGGATTCGTTTTCAGAATGCTTAAATTTGTTGTGTATAAGAATGCTGACCTTACTGTCAATTTTGTTCTTTATTGGTTCCGGCGTCATGAATTCAATGGTTCTAATCAGGCAGGGCAATAGTATCCGGTACTGAAACGGCTTATATGCTTTGAAATCGGTCATATTTATCATACCGGCGCGCTCATTAACAAGACCGGGGCTTTTTATCAGGGAGAGTATAAAGATCGTAGTAAAAAGATATAGAGCTAAAAGAATGATTGCTTTTTTCTTAGCCTGAAATTGATATTTTAAATTATTGCTTTTCATTATATCATAATAATACATCAATATACTTAATATTATCAAATGATTAATCTCATAATTTGCGGGGGATTGCCCGGAAGATAGGTGTCGGGTTGAATAAAGCAGCAGGTCGGGTTCCGACCCCACCGCGGCGGGGAGAAACCCGACATTTTTGCCTTTGATAAAGGATTTACTAAGGGAAAAAGCCTTATATTACTGTGAGAGGTGTCGGGTATTTCCTCGCCTTCGGCGAGTCAGAAACCGACCTAAAATGTTTTGGAAAAAAATGGGGAAACTCCAAAAACTCATAAATATTGACAGGGAAACCATCACAATATATAATACCCACTGAAAACAATAAAGAGGGTTGTACTCTGATGATAAACAAAGACGAATGGCAAGCAAATATCAAACCCCTGACAATACTTCTCTACACATCCATTGCCTTAACTGTATTTAGATATTACGGCTCGGCGAAATTTTATGCAGATAAATTTATAGCCGAGAATAGTCCGGCAAGCCAGTACTATTATTTCCTGAGCAGTTTTGTCCTTCTGGGATTAATTCCGGTTCTTATTTGGAAAGTCGGTTTTAAGCATAGCCTGAAAGACATGGGGCTTTCATTTGGAGACACAAAGAAGAGTTTGCTTATAATAGCAGTCGGTCTGCCATTAATGGCGGTGATGGCTTATTTCTCCTCGAAAGACCCGTCATTCCTTGCGGAATATCCCCTTTATCGAGGCCTTGCGGCTAATCAGGGCATATTGCCGATTTATATACTTATGTATAGCCTATATTACATCGGCTGGGAGTTTTATTTTAGGGGCTTCATGCTTTTCGGCTTGCGGGAAAGTTATGGAGAACCAGCCAGCATCCTAATTCAGACAATCCCTTCCTGCTTGCTGCATATCGGCAAACCCGATGCTGAGATATTCGCTTCTATAGTTGCCGGAATAGCATTCGGCTGGCTTGTCTTGCGATGCCGTTCAATCTGGCCGATATTTATCTTTCACTTTGGGCTTGGCGTATTCCTCGATTTATTTATTATCTATGGCTGAAATCAAGAGATTCATAGCCAAGATTCGCGCTATTGATGCTATATGTTTATCGTATATTATCTTGATGATAATCATAATATCCCTTTTTGGATATAAGCTTGATGATCAGTTGTATATTATAACTGTTTATATAAGTTGTTTTGCCGGTAGTTTGATGTTTATTTTTCTGAGAAGATTTAGCAATAAGATACTAAACTTTTTTACCGATAACTATCCATTAATATTGCTCATCCCGTTTTATGAAATATCCGGCCATCAGGTGCATATGATTTTCGATGGTTTTTTTGATGATTATATCCTGATGATAGAGAATGCGGTTTTCCCTGTCCATCCGGTAACCTGGTTCGAGCAATTTTATAATCCGATTTTAACCGAATGGATGATGATGGGATACTCGGTATATCTTCTTCTCATACCGATAACAACCGGCTGGTTTTATTTCACCGATCAAAAAGAGGCGGCGGAACATAATCTTGGATCATTGCTTCTATCCCTGATTTCGTGCTATATGGTGTTCTTTCTTCTGCCGGTTGAGGGACCGCGTTTTGCTATGGCAAATCAATATACAGGTGAGCTGACGGGATTTCTATTTAGAGCAATAACCAACCTGCTCGAATCGGGCGCGATGCTTCATGGCGGCGCTTTTCCCTCGGCGCATTGCTCAGCGGCAACTGTGATGCTTCTGCTGTCGTATAAATATGACAGGAAATTATTCAAGTGGATTATTGTAATCCTGATTACATTGTATATCTCGACTGTCTACGGCAGATACCATTATCCGTTGGATGTTTTAGCCGGCATGCTTTTTGGTATTGCCGGCGTAAAGCTGTATCATCCTATAAAGAGATTATGGGATAGGATTGCCGGGCGGGATGGCTGATATATATTCCCATTCCTCAAACTCGTAGGGGCGTATTGCAGATCCGTATGGATATTGAATATGCCCACTCTGATTACCGAGCGGAGCTTGATAACCAGAGTTAAACGACAACACTTTCTCGTATATGCCGCCGCTGTTGTTAGAGGTCTCCTTTATCGGAATTGATGACTCTGTCCACTCTCGAAATTCTATCCTCTCTAAAAATTGGGCAATTAATGAGCCAATACCTCCCCAGGCTGTTATCGGTTTATTCGTAAAGGCAATTTTAACTTGCTTTACTCGATGCGATTTGTTAAGCTTTTTATGTTTCATTTTTTAGTGCTCCTTTTTCTGTTATCTAAACATTAATCTAAAAGGAGCACTATCTTTGTTTTATATGAAAATATCAACCTGATTTTCTGTTTCTAATGCAAAAACTGGGATAATGCCGATGTTCAGAACCGGCCGCAAATCCGACCAACCGCTGCCGACCATGACAGAGCTGTTTCAGGCTTATCCCAATCCGTTCAACTCATCTACTTCGATTAAGATATATCTGACAAAATCACAGCGAACGAAACTTGAGATTTTCGATGTGCGGCAGGCAGGTAAAAATTCTCGCCGATAGAACGCTAAATATCGGCGAGCATTCATTTATGTGGAACGGCAGAAATAGCAATGGCAGAAAGGTATCATCGGGTTCGTATTTCTATCGTCTGTCTGCCGGCGAGGATGTCATGATACGGCGTATGATATTAATTAAGTAATTGGAATTGTTGTTGTCAGAAGCAACTTCTGGCAACACTTCGATTTTTAATGGATACACGTAAGATAATATTGCAATACGACCTTACGCATGGTTTTATACCTTAGCAGCAGGTCGGATTCCGACTCGCCGAAGGCGCGGAGAAACCCGACACCCTTGACAGCTTACTCAGCCTCCTCCAACTTGACAGTAAAATGACGCAATACAGGGGCATTCCAGGTAATTTTCAGTGGCTTAACCAGCTTTTTATTTTCCCCGATTTTCTTGAATACATTAGCAGCATACTGCAGATGCGCCATCGAATATACCCGTCTCGGAATAGCCAGCCGTACTAACTCCATGTCAGGGAACTTTTCGGTGCCGTCGGGTTGAAGTCCCAGCATGATGCCGCCTATCTCTACCGCCCTTATGCCGCCCTCGCGGTATAACGCCACAGTAACCGCCCAGGCGGGATATTTCTCACGCGGGAAATCCGGTAGGAATGAATCGATATCCACGAAAATCGCATGACCGCCCGCCGGCTTGACAATAGGCACACCGGCATCCTCAAGCATATTGCCGAAACACCGGACCTGCTCGGTGCGGTATTTCAGATAGTCCTCGTCTAATGCCTCATCAAGTCCGCGGGCAACCGCCTCAAGGTCGCGTCCAGCCATGCCGCCATAAGTAGGGAAGCCCTCAATCAATATCAGCATGTTGGTTATTTTAGCGGCCAGCTTATCGTCGTTGGTGGCCAAAAACCCGCCGATATTTGCCAGCCCGTCTTTTTTGGCCGACATCGTGCAGCCATCGGCGAATTTGAACATCTCACGGGCGATTTGCTTAATCGACCAATCCCGATACTCTATTTCTCTTTGCTTGATAAAATAGCAGTTCTCAGCATAGCGGCAGGCATCGATATATAACGGAATACCATGCTTATGTAAAAGCTTGCTGTATGCCTTTATATTCTCCATAGAAACAGGCTGACCGCCGCCGGCATTGTTGGTAACGGTAATCATTCCCACCGGAATTTTATCAGCGCCTACTATCTTGATTAAATTCTCAACTTTATTCAGGTCGATATTGCCTTTGAACGGATACTCCGATTTAGGCTCTTTACCCTCATTGATAACCAAATCGACAGCGCTTGCTTTTTGATGTTCGATATTAGCGCGGGTAGTGTCAAAATGAGTGTTTGAGGGAACATGCTGGCCTTCTTTTAGGATACTGGTGAAAAGCAGGTTTTCTGCTACTCGTCCCTGATGAGCGGGGATGATATTTTTGTAGCCGGTAATATTTTTTATGGCTGCCTCGAAATTGTAATAGTTGCGGCAGCCGGCGTATGATTCATCGCCGGTCATGATGCCTGCCCATTGGGTATCGCTCATTGCTGAGGTGCCCGAGTCGGTCAGCAGGTCGATGAAAATGTTCTCGGCGGCGATTTTAAACACATTAAAATGCGCGGCGGCAAGCGTCTTTTCACGTTCTTCTCTGGGCAGGATTTTTATTCGTTCGACTGTTTTAGTTTTGTATGGTTCCGGTAGAAATTCCATTCTCAAATCTCCTGATAAGTTTGCTGAAAATTATAAATATCACAAGAAAAAGCCCCGTGAAAAATATGTTCTGGCTAATCCAGAAAAACAGATAGCTGTCAAATGAGCCTTTAAATACCATTGATAACAACGACAGCAATTGTCCATCAAACTCAGCCGAAAGCGGTTTCAATCTCTCTGTCTGCTTGGCGACAGCAAGGGGGATATTGCCCAATGCTATGTTCATTACGGAGAACCAGACAGCCAGCCTGATAATTCTGCCGTTTACGAAAGCCTTGCCCATTATCCTTACCGATAGAAATACAATAACCAGCGCCGCAAAAATACTGAACAGCGAGGTCCCCTTACCCAAGCCGAGGAAGATAATCTCGATGATGCCGGCTAAGCATGAAAGTATGATGTATTTCGCTAACATAATTTGCCTTTATCTGCAGAATCTATTGTAAATTTAATCATATTCAAATGTTCTTCTCTATACTAAATTCGGCTTTTATATAACCGATTTCTTTATCTGCCCAGTTTTTAATTGTCTTAATGTGAAAATTTGATAGCTTCTCAAGTTCGCCGCCGGTTATTATCCCAAGCTGTCTTAGTATCTCTACGCTGAATGGATATAAAGCGCGAGTGGCGCCATCGGCAATCTTTACCGTCATGCCCCAACCTCTTTCGGCAAAACCTATGCAGTGAAGTCCCTCGGCGCCGGCTTTGGCTATCATCTTTTCCTTGCAATGCTTCATCAGTTCCGTATCATAACGCATATCGCCGGCGACAATATTGGGATAATCCATCATAGCCCGATATATTGTCGAATATATCTTAGCCTTAGTAGATGGCACGGAATGCGGCGAGATGAAGCGGGCGAATCCATAAGCCATATTATACAACGGCATAGCATGTACCGGTGCCGAACAACCGTCAATGCCGATACCGATATCCTCTTCGGGATAATCGCAAATATAAGATATGGCTTCGGTAATCAACTTTTGAACCGGATGAGAAGGATTCAAGTAATCATCAATAGGTAAATTCTTAAATACGCATAATGCCAGCATACCCGCATGCTTGCCCGAGCAGTTATGTTGAAGGGCTGTAAACTTTTCGTCAGGCTCCGGCGTTAGATTTTTCGCCGCGTAGAAATGAGGTATATGAGTTCCGCATTGAAGGTGTTCCGGTTTTAAGCCGATTTTATCGAGTATCCCGCTGATAATCTCCACATGCTCGGGTTCGCCCGAATGAGAGCTCGAAATTATGGCGATTTCTTTAGTTGATAATTTGAACCGGTGTGCTGCTCCAGACTCGATAAGCGGTATGGTTTGAAATGGTTTGGCGGATGAACGCATATATGTTATCAACTGAGGGTTGCCGAACTGATAAATAATCTTGCCCTCGGAGTTAACAACAACAAAATGCCCCGAATGGATTGATTCAACAACATCGCCCCGATAAATATTTACTGCATTCGGTGACAATTAAATTTCCTGTTCCTTCAAAATTTCGGGTATATCCATAAATGTTTTTGCATGATGAGCGCCGGCTTCCTTTAAAGCCGCCACCTTGCTTTTGGCAGTACCAACATTGCCCTCGACAATAGCGCCGGCATGACCCATCCGCTTGCCCGGAGGCGCCGACAATCCGCCTATCATGAACAGTACCGGTTTAGACATAGCGGCAATTTGCTTGGTCGCTTTTTCCTCATAAACGCCGCCAATCTCGCCGACCATCACAACCGCTTTCGTGTCATCGTCTTTATCGAAAATTTGCAGGATTTCATCGAAGGTAGAACCAAGCACCGGGTCGCCGCCAAGCCCGACACAGGTGGTTTCACCATAGCCGGTGCGAGTGAGTGTATCAGCTACATAATAAGTTAGTGAACCGGAACGCGAAACGGTGCCGATTTTGCCAGCCGTAAAAGCGATATCCGGGATGATACCGACATTAGCCTGCCCCGGTGTGATAATGCCGGCGGTGTTGCCGCCTATCACGGTTGTGCCGTGTTCCAAAGCCGCCTTGCGGACATACATCATATCAGCTATCGGGATATGTTCCGGCACCACCACCACAAAGGGGATGCTGGCATAGATAGATTCCAAAGCCGCGCCTTTGGCATATTTCGCCGGTAGAAATATTACCGAGACATTGGCGCCGGTTTCAGCCGCGCATTCCTCGACTGTGTCGAATACCGGGATACTGTCGACGCTCTGGCCGCCTTTGCCCGGCGAGGTGCCGCCGACTATGTTGGTGCCGTAGGCTTTCATACGCTTGGCATGAAATGAACCGCCGGCGCCGGTTATACCCTGCACGAGCACCTTGGAGTTTTTATCTATTAATATTGCCATTAGTTTTTTACCTCGTCTATTTACTTTAAATAACTAACATTCATTTTTATAAATTAAAATCTGACTCTTCATATTTATTTCAGCTTATGCCTCTTTCGCAAGTTGGACTGCGCGTTTAGCGATATTTTCAATTGGCTCCTCGATGCCATGGAATTCAATTTTGGCAAACAGCTCCGGCGATTCTTTCTTCGCCTCCTCGAACAGCCGTACGCCTTCCTCCCACATATTGCCGGTCATTCGCATGACTATCGGTTTGGAAAGGCCATGCTCTTTGAGGAATATAATCACGCCCTTGGCGAAATCATCGCAGCGGGATATGCCGCCGAAACGGGCGCCGAAAATCGCTTTAACGTTTGGATTCTCATCTAAAAGCACCAGCATCTTGGCGATGCGTTCGGGCGAGGGACCGCCGCCGGAATCCATGAAATTTGCAGGCTTGCCGCCAAAGTAAGTGATAAAATCGTTGCCCATGATGCCATAACCGGCGCCGCCGGGAAACATGCCGATATCGCCGTCAAGATCTAGATAGGGGATGCCCCATTCGCGCGCTTGTTTTTCGCGCGGAGTTAGCTCGCCCTCCTCGTGACGTTTCTCGATACCGCGTTCGGCTAAATCAGGATGACGGAATAGCGCATCATCATCAAGACTGACACGGGCATCGGCGCAAATAAGCTCTTTATTAGCGGTGAGAACCAGCGGGTTGATTTCAGCCAGCTTGCAGTCATAGGCTTTATAGAATCTAAATAACCCTAAAGCTATCGCGGCAAACTGTCGAATATTTTTTGATGGCAAGCCGATATTCTTAGCCAATTGCATAGCCTGAAAATCATGTAATTGCTCGTCGATATCGAATTCCAGCTTGAAAATCTTTTCCGGTGTCTTTTGCGCAATTTCCTCAATATCGATACCGCCTTCGCCGCAGGCAATGATAGTAATTTTATAATCAATGCGGTTAAGCGTAATGCCGAGATAGATTTCCTGTTTGATATCGAGCGCTTTTTCGACTAAAATCTTTTCCACCGGGAAGTCTTTGATTTTCAAATTGAAGATATCATTTGCCAAGGACTTAACTTGCCCTTCAACGTCTGCAAGTTTTATACCGCCGACTTTGCCTCGTCCGCCGGTTAGTACCTGAGCTTTCAACACAACAGGTAATCCTATATTAGCCGATGCGCTGCCGGCCTCATCGATGTTTGCCGTGATAATGGATTCCGGTACAGGGAGTTTGAATTCCTTGTAGAGTTGTTTCGCCTCATATTCGTAAAGTCTCAAAGTTCCTCCTGATTAAACAGCAAATTCAAAATTATTTAACATTAATTTTATTAAATAAGTCTTGTGAAGTCAATGGAAAAGAGACTTGGAGTGTAATGCCTCAGTAATTGGGGGCAGTCACCGGGCTTGCTAAGATATT
>JAGGSN010000201.1 GCA_021159005.1 Candidatus Zixiibacteriota bacterium
CGGGTATGGTTATGAATTAAAAAAATTCCTTCTTAATAAGTTTAAGATAGTTGCTGTTGTCGCTTCTTGGGCTGAACCCTGGTTTCATTTTGCTTCTGTTAATACGGTATTTACAATTTTAGAAAGATGCGATGAAAAAAAAGAAATAGCAAATAATGTTGTTCGGTTTGTTAAGCTAAATAAGAAACTTGATGAACTAATACCATATCCTGATTTAGAATTAGATGAAAGTAATAGATGGCATCATATTGATAAGCTTGTGAGTAAAATTGAAAACTCTATTCCGCCGGAAGATGATATTTGTTCTAAAGAAGATGATGACTTCAGAATACGGTATGTTAAACAAAATTATTTATCAAATGAGCTTGAGGAAAAGGGCAAATTTGCTAAGTGGGGCGTTTATATACGCGCGCCTGAGATTTATTTTGAAATAATGCAATTGACAAAAGAACATTCATCATTGCTTAAAAACTATGATAATGTTTTAGATATTAGAAGAGGCTACACTACAGGTATCAATGATTTCTTTTATCTTGAACCTTTAAAAGAAAAACCAAAAAAGAAAAACTGTATTCGAGTTAAAAATAGTATAGGCTGGTTTGGCGATATTGAAAAAAGGTTTTTGAAGCCTGTTATAAAAAGCCCAAAAGAATCTAATGCTATTTCTATCAATACTAAAAACTTAAAATCAAAGCTATTTATGTGCGGCTTGTCTAAATCTGAATTAAAAAAATCCGGCTGCTATGGAGCTTTAAAATATATAGAGGCGAGCGAAAAAAATGAATCTGATTCCGGGTTAAAATGGCCAAATGTTCCAAGTGTAAAAAACAGAAAATACTGGTGGTTTTTGGGGAAAAGAAAACCATATCCTATTTTAATGCAAATGGTAAACAACGATAGATTTTTGATATTTCAAAACGAAAAACGGGTTTATGTTGATCATAACCTTTTTGAATTAAATATTAATAAAAAGGATGAGAATATCATCGCAGCGCTGCTGAATTCATCGATGACAGCTTTGAATAGAGAATTAATCAGCAGAATAAATCTTGGCGATGGAGCAACTAAAACAGAGGGCGTTGATTGGTCAAACAACATTTTTATAATTGATTTCAAAAAGCTGCCTAAGCAAAAAATAAATAAAATATTATCAGCATTTGAAAAAATAAAAAACAGGCCAATTCTATCCATAAAAGATGAATCAAAAATGAAAGACCGTCAAGCGTTAGACAAGGCTATATTAGAAGCTATCGGCTTGAACCCAAAGGAATATCTCCCCAGAATATATAAAGGTTTAATTGAGCTTGTTGATGAAAGACTATCCCTTCCTAAAATGCGAAAAAAATTAGCTAAAATCAAAGTTGAAGCCAGCATCAATGAAATTAAAAAACGAGTCGAACAGAATGTTCTGCCTGATGGCCTTAAGATATTTCCTGAGGCATTCTTACCATATAAAGTTAAAACAATTGAAATACCGGTTTCAAGTGATAAAATGAAAATATCAAATCACTTCTTCGGCAAATTCGAGATTGTTGATGAAGAGGGGGGTAAGATATATATTGCCAATAATATTGATGAAGCTAATTATATTATATGCGCACAAAGACCTAATACTTACTTGATAAAAATGCCCGGAAATACAAAAGCTGTAACTAATGCTATTATTAATTACGAAAAATATATAAATGAAATATATGAAAAACTCATAAAGCGCGCCCTTTCAGCCACCCATGACCACAATATCGCCGATAGAATTGCCTTAGAAATTCTTGTGGAAAACGGTTATACCGGCAATTTTGAATTAGATTAACCGCAGATTGAGGCGGGGAGGAAAAAACCCGACGTTTCCTCGGCAGCCAACGCAACATCCCAATCCATAATCCAGGCTAATATTTTATTAAATATGCCAAAGCCGGCTTGACATTATATATATACATTCTTATATTCGACCCGGAGGTAATAGAAGATGAAACGAGTCTATCTTGATCATAATGCGACAACACCGGTTCACCCCGAAGTATTTCAGGCAATGAAACCTTTTTGTCTTGAGGAGTTTGGCAATGCCAGTTCAATCCACGGATTTGGCAGGTTTGCCAGAGAAGCTGTTGAAAATGCGCGTGAAACTATCGCTAAAATATGTAAATGCTCGCCGGAGGAAATCGTTTTCACATCCGGAGGCACCGAATCCGACAACATGGCAATCAAGGGCACAGCCTGGCAATATATGAAAAAAGGACAGCATATAATCACCAGCGCTATCGAACATCCCGCCATACTTGAAAGCTGCCATTTCCTCGAACAGTATGGCTTTCAAATTACTTACCTTAAATCGGACAACAAAGGCATTATTTCGCCGGATGACTTGAAAAAGGCTATCAGGGATGATACTATCCTGGTTTCGATAATGCATGCCAACAACGAAACCGGCGCCATTCAGCCAATCGCCGAACTGGCAAATATCGCTCATGAAAAAGACATACTTTTCCATACCGATGCTGTTCAATCGACCTGCAAGATTCCCTATACTATCGGCGAACTCGGTGTGGATATGCTTTCCATATCCGGGCATAAGATATACGGACCCAAGGGCATAGGTTTGTTCTATATTAAAAAGAATACCAAAATCCAGCAGTTAAGCCATGGCGGTTCCCATGAAAATAATCATCGCGCCGGAACCGAAAATGTCGCCGGTATCGTAGGCATCGCCAAAGCCATCGAAATATCATGGCAGGATATGGCAAAGGAAACAGCCAGATTAAGAAGTCTTACCGGCAAGTTTATTAGTGAACTGAAAAACCGCATCGATGATATTGATATTGTCGGTGATATTGACAACCGTGTTCCCAATACTGTGAACGTGGTTTTCAAAGCGATTGAGGGCGAATCGATAGTGCTGAGCCTCGACCTAAAAGGCATAGCTGTATCATCCGGCTCGGCATGTTCCTCAGGCGCGGTCGAACCCTCGCATGTTATCATGGCGATGGGCATCCCGGCCGAATTGGCTCAGGGTTCGATTCGATTCTCGTTTGGCCGTTCCAATGATGAGTCTGATGTTGAATATGTGCTTGATGTTCTCCAGCGTGAGGTCAAAAGGTTGAGAAGCATTTCGCCTCTTTACCATAATTGATGATAGCGATCTGCGTTTTCACTTTAGCTGCAAGGCACTGCTTAGTAGCTAAAAGGCTAATATATTTTGGTATCAACTAACAGGATAATCCATTGAGTTCGGTTTTAGTAGCTATATCAGGCGGCGTTGATTCATCGGTAGCTGCCGCGTTATTAAAAGATCAGGGTTATGATGTTGTCGGTATAACCTTTAAAAATTTCGACCGAAATAAAATCGACATTGAAACGGCTGCCAAGAATTGCTGTTCAAGCGAATCTTTAAATAACGCTCGTAAAGTATGCAGCGCTCTTAACATCCCTCATTATGTAATTAACCGTACCAAGCAGTTTGAACAATATGTATTGAACAATTTCGCCGAAACATATCAAAATGGATTGACTCCCAATCCATGTGTCAGATGCAACAGCCGTGTACGCTGGCCGGCATTGATTCATTTAGCGGATGAGCTTGCAGTTGATTTTATAGCCACCGGACATTATGCCAGAATAATAGAGAATAACGGGCATTCTATAATTTGCAGAGCTAAAAATAAAGCCAAAGACCAATCGTATGCTTTATGGGCAATTAAAACTGACTATATTAGCAGAACGCTGTTCCCGCTTGGTGATTATACCAAAGAGCGAATCAGGGAGTTAGCGGCAGACTATAAATTTTGCAATGCCGATTATCCCGAAAGCCAGGATATATGCTTTGTCGCAGAGGGGAAATATACCGATTTGCTTGGCGCATCGCAGGAGGGCGACATCGTTGATTCGGAAGACAAAATCATTGGCAAGCATAAAGGGCTAATACATTACACAATAGGCCAAAGGCGCGGCTTGGGGATTTCCAACCCGGAACCGCTGTATGTTCTCAATATAGATATGGCAAACAATCGACTCATTGTCGGGACGGAGAGACTTATATTCAAATCGGAATTTGAGGTTAGCGATACTAATTGGTTTATCGATATATCCGACCAACAGACGATACGATGTCAGGCGAAAATCAGATACCGCCATGAACCCGCCGAATGTGTCGCTAAAATTATTGACAGTCGTAAAGCTCATATCACATTCGATAAACCCCAGCGCGCGATTACTCCCGGTCAATCGGCAGTCTTTTACGATGGCGATATGCTTCTTGGCGGAGGGGTAATTGACAAGGTTTAATTTATCGCGAAGGCAGGAACTGTCTTCTGCTATAGAGCGCTGATGTTGTCAGGAAAGGATTCCTGACGACGCATGAAATATGCCGCAGCGCGTAGGGGCGTATTGCATACGCCCTTATCGCGAAGGCAGGAACCCTTTTCTGCCTTCTGTTAAAATAGCATATTGACAGACAACAATAAATAACATAAATTCATAAAAAAACTGGAGGTATCATGCTTAAATTAACATTCATAGGACATTCATGCTTTTTACTCGATGACGGCAAGTATAAAGTCGTTATCGACCCTTTCATCACGGGCAACCCGATGGCTAAAATCTCTGCCGATGATTTAAAAGTCGATTTCATCCTGGTAACGCATGGTCATGGCGACCACTTTGGGGATGCAATCAATCTGGCCAAAAAGAATAACGCTGCCGTGATTTCCAATTTCGAGCTGGCATCATATTGCGAATCCAAAGGCGTTAAAAATACCGCCGGGCTTCATATCGGGGGCGGCGCAGAATTCCCCTTTGGCTCCGTAAAACTCACCATTGCCCATCATGGTTCAACCCTTGGCGCGGATATGGGATATGGCGGCAATCCGGTCGGCTTCATTATCAGGATGGCTGGCAAGGTGGTTTATCATGCCGGCGACACAGGCTTGTTTTTAGATATGAAATTAATAGGGGAGATGGATAAAATCGATATGGCGTTATTGCCGATTGGCGGATATTTTACAATGGATGCAAACGATGCCGCCAAAGCCGTTGAATTTCTAAATCCGAAAAAGGCAATTCCGATGCATTATAATACATTTCCGCCGGTTAAAGCCGACCCTAATGTTTTTGCCGATAAGATTAAGCAGTACGGCGTCGAATGTATAATCCTTCAACCTGATCAATCATACGATATTGAGTAAAGTTCTGAAAATAATTTTCATGTCCGGCATAGTCCGGGTTTTTTTGCTTGCTGTAATTATTTGGCTGTCATCAATGCCTGCAACCGCCGCTGTTTTCCTAATTGATGCTCCCGAGTCGGATACGATGCAGGCGCGTTTAGCCTTGGAATATTATCATGATAGAATAGCCGGCAATCTGGAAATTGAATTTCCCGATACTGTCCGGGTAGTAATTGCCGCCAATAGAGAAGCATTCAACAGGGCGGTAGGGTCATATTTTCCTGATTGGGGAGCCGCCGCCGCTATCAAGAAGAAAAACCGGATAGTTATAAAATCACCTTCTCATTTCAAGGTCGGTAAAAGCCTTAATGAACTGCTTGGCCATGAACTCGGCCACCTGATGCTCGATAAGGCTTCCGGCGGCAAATGGCTGCCGCGATGGTTCGAGGAGGGATTCTGCCAACTTGTCTCAGGCGAATGGCGTCTGAAAAATGATATAGCAGTAACCCGCGCCGTGTGGGGAAGCGGCTTGATTCCGCTTACCGCCTTAGAAAAGGTAAACCAATTCAACGGATCTAAAGCATCCTTAGCTTATGCTCAATCCTACTTAGCCGTTTCCTTGCTGGTGCAGGAATTCGGTATGGATGTCATCCCGCACTTTTTAAGTACCTATCGTGATTCAGGCGACATTTTTGGCGCTTTCTTCAAGGCAAGCGGATACCGATACTCCGAATGGATTGACTTCTGGAAGAAAAATACTGAGCATAGATATAAGCTGGTTCTTTTTGTTTTTGAATCAGATTTTTTCTTTCCGGCGCTGGCGGTTTTGTTTATTCTTTTATACATTGTCAAAAAGTATCAGGTAAGAAAGAAGAAGCAAAAATGGGAAGTGGAGGAAAGGTATAAAGGGAATGACCAAATCCACCCAACATAAAATCGAATATTATATAGTCAGAATATTGCTGTCGATGTTAAATCTGCTTCCCCTGAAACTTGCCTTGCGGTTTGGTGATTTTATAGGCTTCTTAGCTTTCTCCGTATTGAAAATCAGACGGGATGTTTCATTAGCCAATCTGAAAATATCGTTCGGCGCTAAATATGCGGATAAAGAGTATCGCCGGATAGCCTTGAGGTCATATATAAATTTTGCCCGAAGCATGGTTGAGTTCGGGATGTTTCCCCGCATATCAAAGATGAAGCTTCCTGATTTGATTAATACAATTAATGATGAAATAGTCGCCAAGCATTTCGACTCCGGCGCTGGCGCGGTGATAGTCTCCGGCCATTTCGGCAATTTTGAGCTTATGGGGGCATATATGGCGCAAGTCGGTTGGCCTATAGATTTTTTGGTAGGCAAACAGCGCAACCTTCTGGTGAATAGTCTGATGAATAATAACCGGGCGGTTTTCGGCGCCGGCCTGATTGAAATCGGAGTTGCCGCCAGAGGTGTTTTTACCGCTCTAAAAAAGGGGCGAGGCGTCGTTATGCTTTCCGATCAGGATACCGGCTCGGATGGCGTGATTATTGATTTCCTTGGCAGACCTGCCTCAACCCCGAAGGGTCCCGCGGCTTTTGCTATAAAAACAGGTTGTCCGATTTTCGTTTTCATGCCGGTTAGAAATAGTCTTATCAAGCACACGCTTTATTTCGAGGGACCATTAACGATTGCGAAAAGTGATAATAAGGATGAAGATATTAAAAAGCTGACACAGGCATATTCGGATATTATAGCAAAATATGTTGCTGAGCATCCCGAACACTATTTCTGGGCGCACCGACGGTGGAAAACTACCTGCCCCGAGGATTACCCATAAGGATGTAAAACTTGTTGCAAGAAGCTACTTCTGACAACACATTTATTATGGATAAAAGAATGATGACAGCAATTTTTCTATGAGTATAAAATTTATTAATGCGTAACGCGTAGGGACGTCCGCTTTAGTCGTATACGCTCTCTTGTTGCCAAGCAGCGCTTGGCAACAAGAATTTGGCAACAAGAGTAATGATAATTAATTGGAATTACTTTGAAAACATTAAGTATCATATGAATGCATCGCGTAGGGACGTATTGCATACATCCTCTTTAATACTAGTTGCCAAGCGCTGCTTGGCAACTATTTGCTTGAGGGATTATGAAAACAAGGCTTAATATAGTAATTAATAAACGCCGCTTAATGTGGCGTCAGAAGTTACTTCTGACGCCAGAGATTAATATGTTAAACTCCTATACACCATAAATAGGAAGTATCTGCTCAATCCAAATGCCGCAAAAACTCTTAACAGATAAAAAACCAACAGGACTTTTAGCTGGCCGGCCGGCCTTAAAAATTTGCCTTGTATATGCCATGGGAATTGTTGCCGGCAATTATCTTCCGGCGATTCCTGTCATTATTCTGTTTTCAACTATAACAGCAGTCGCAGCCGCCTGTATATTGCACTCATATCGAAAAAGCCAACTTGCTTCCATGCTTGTTTATCTATCGCTTTTTATGGTTGGTTCCGCCCAATATATGATTGCCGTATCAGGCTTTCCGCCTGCTCATATAGCGAATATCGCGCAAGGCGGAGGCAATGCTGCTATAACCGGCATGATTGTCGAAGAGCCGGATATCAGAACGGATAGAACCTATCTGACAGTAGCGGTCGATTCACTGACCTGGCGTAATAGAGACATAAAATCATCCGGCAGGGTATTAGTCAAAATCAAAGAGCCGTCGAAGGAATTCTCCTTTAAAGATAGAATCCGGTTTTCCGGCTATTTGTTTGCGCCCGGCGGCTCGCGTATTCCCGGCGGTTTCGACTTCGCCCGCTACCTGAATTACAGGGAGATATTCGGCATGGTTGTTCTAAGCCGAGGAGATGATATTGAGATTACTCGAAAGCCCCCATCCTCCTGGTGGAGCTTGCTCAAATTCTGGTCGCTTGATGAATTTTTTATCAACGATATGGTAGCTCCTGCCCGGCGAATACTGCTTGAGGGCTATGAAAAATATCTGCCCTCAGAATATGCCTCCCTATTGGCAGGATTTATTCTTGGTGAAAAAAGAAACATACCCGAGGCTGCAGCCAAACTGTTTCGCGATACCGGCACCTTTCATCTTATGGCGGTATCCGGGTCGAATGTCGGAGTGATAGTCGCTTTTGTATTGTTTCTTCTGCGCCCCGTAAACAGACGGTGGCGAATTATTGCCGTTTTGCTGGCGATTATCTTCTTTTCGTTCCTGACTCGAAATGAACCGTCGGTAGTGCGTGCCTCAATCATGGCCTCGATTGTGATGTTGGGGTTCTACCGTCAGAGAAACGCCGACTCAGCAGGACTGCTCGGTTTCGCCTGTTTGATAATATTAGTATTCAAGCCGTTGTGGTTGTTTAATGCGGGCTTCCAATTGTCGGTTGCGGCATGCGCGGGTATTATATATTTCTTCCCCCTGTTTTATAAACAGGATGACAGAAAAAATTCACTTTGGCTGAAAGGAGTTAGGGGGTTATATGCGGTAATAGCCACTACCATCTCGGCTCAAATAATGGTTTTGCCGATAACCGCCCAATATTTCAACCGTCTGCCTCTTGCCGGAGTGCTGGCAAATATCCCCATGATCGGCTTGGCCGGCATACTTACAATCGGCGGTTTGATATTTTTGCCGTTTATCATTATAGGCGAAACAACCGCAATGATTTTTGCCCTGCCTTTGAAATTATTAATATCAGTTATTTCACCGCTGCTGAATTTCTTTGCCGGCTTACCTGCCGCTGTAATAACGGTCGAACCGCCCGGTATCTGGAAAATTGCTGTATTCTATAGCGTGTTGTACATAGTATCCGAATATATCTTTACCAAAAGATTCTCTATAAAAACAACTATTATATTACTAACGGCTCTATGCGGATTGGTATGGACATCATATCTCAAAGGACCCCAAACGGAATCTTTGACATTTATCGATTGCGGTCCCGACAGAGCGATTTTATTCAGCTCAAACGATGGCAATAATTATCTCTGGTATGATTGCCATGAGGATGACCGCTGCCGCCAGATAGAGCTAAGTTTATTGCGCTATTTATGTAAGGCGGGAGTAAATTATATCGATACGATATTTACTAATAATAAAACTTTGGTTAGACCTCTTAGTTCCGATATTGAAGTAATGGCTATTATCGAACATAGGGAACTGTTTAATAATGAGAAAAACAGAACTAAGGGAATAAACCAATATTATCCACTGGAAACTATTTTAAATAAAAGAGTTAAATTTGTTTGTTATAAATCCGATAATAATAGCGAACCGTTATATGACGGATATTATTATAAATTGGAAACAATAGGAGGATTGTGCATCCTCGCCGGCGGATTATCGCCATATTATGTAAGAAGGCTTAAAGAATCGGCATTTATTTTAGAGATACCTTGGTCGGTTCAACCGTACGGAGCGATATTTGAAATGCTTAAGGCTTATCCTCCCGCGCTGCTGGTTTTTAGCCCTGAAAAAGGCGGAATTCCGTCGATAAGAAGCAAAGAAATGTTGACATACATGAAAAACCGCACCTGGGCAGCAAGCATTAATGGCAGTTTCCGATTTAGATTCGAGAAGAGCAGGATTATTGCGGACTACATGATAGAAAGCAGTGAATAAAGGCGGAAAACCAATATGAGTTTTACCGGAAATTTAAAAACCGTATCGCTTCCCGATATATTCCAGTTAATATTTTCAACAAAAAAAACCGGCGTATTATTTGTCTCAAAAGGCGATGTGAAAAAGGAAATCTATTTCAAGGGCGGCTTCACTGTGTATGCGGTTTCTTCCGATGAGAAAGACTTGTTTGGCAACCTGCTTCTAAAAATGGGGCGAATCTCCAAGGGGGAATTAGATAAGGTTCTCAAAGAGAAAAAGGATGGCAAGAAAATTGGCGCCGCTTTGGTTGAACAACGTCTGTTTACGAGAGAAGAAATTCTCGATTGCCTGCGTTTGCAGATTGAGGAGATAATATACGGGCTTTTCGGCTGGAAAGACGGCGAGTTTGATTTCGTCGAGGGTAAAGCTCCGCCGCCTGAAACTATTCAGACTGAACTTAACCCCATGAATATTATCATGGAAGGTACGCGCCGAATCGATGAGTGGGAAGAATTGAAAAAAATCCTGCCGCCTGATGATGTTTTGGTTGAACTTGAGAAAAACCCGGTTTTAAAAACCGAACAGATACATCTAACGCGCAATGAGATTCTGGTTATGGCTAATATCGGCTCGGGTGTTTTAATGGGCGACCTGATAAAAAATTCTCCCTTAGACCAATTCCTGACATCAAAAGCGATGTCAAATATTATGCAGGTCGGCTTGATAAAACTTGGTAAAAGAGTTGTCGTGAAAAAGAAAGAAAAAATGGATGATTCGGAAGATGTGATAAAGCTTCTATCAACCATTTATAAGCACAACTTCGAAATAATTCTTAAAAGCCTTACTGATAAAATGGGCGATAAGGGCAAGAAGATATTTACCGAAACATTCCAACAACGTAAGTCAGATTACCCATTATTGGCAAACTTTATGAGCGGCAAAGAGGGCGAACTCGGTTTTGAAATGCTTTTAAATATTGTGAAGTCGCTGCCTGATGACGCCAAAATTCACAGACTTATCGCTAATTTTAACGATCTGTTATCTGATTACATTCAAACAATCCAGAAGTATCTTGGCAGCAAAACGTATAGGCGAACAGTTTCTCAACTTCGAATTCAAACTCAAAACAATATTAAAGGCAAAAAGCAATTAGCCGTTAAGTGGGGGCTTGAAGATGAATTTTCCAGAACTTTGAGGAGCGATTAGATAATGAAACTTAAAACAATATTCTTTACAATCTCAGCAGTATTATTGCCGGCTAATATCGCTTTAGCTGGAGAATTTTATAAGCTTTATCCATACTGGCTTGAATACGGCTATCATATTCTTATTCAGATTATGCTGATTGTAGGATTGTTTGTAAGCTTTTCGGTTTTCCGAACATTAAAAGGCGGTAATTTAGGCAGAGCCTGGCTGTTTATCTTTCTGGCTATAATTGTAATGACAGCCAGAACAACGCTGGGACTGCTGACTGTATTTAATATCGCTTATTTCCAAGCCCTAATGTTTGCCGGACTTGATGTCCTATTCTATTTTTTACTAATAATGGGTTTAATATTATATAAAATCGGTTTGGAATAATAGGTTGATGGAATAAAATCTTTATGACAATAACTTTCAATGAGTAATAACATGAATGTAAACTTAGCAGAATTAGACGAAAGAATTGATAAGTGTCAGGGAATTCTTGATGCTGACCCCAACAGCCAGATATTCGCGGCTCTTGCGGAAGCATACCGTAAGAAAGGGGATGTTCAGAGAGCGTTGGAGATTTGCAGCAGCGGCTTAAAAAAACACCCTGATTATGGGTTGGCATATATTGTGCTGGTTAAAATCTATTTAGCTCAGGGCAGATATGAAGAGGCTGATATGTATCTGCAAAAGGCAATAAAAGTTGGCGGCCGAACCAGGTCAGTCGATATATTGCAGTCTGAAATTTTTATTAAAATGGGACATACCAATAAAGCAAAAAATATCCTGGAAAGACTTCAAAAATCAGACCAGCAAAGCCAAACAATAAAAAACCTTCTGGTTTCTATTGAAAAGGATGAACATCAGTTACCGGTTGTGAGTGGTTATCAGGCAGATACTAAACCGCAAATGCAGTTTAGCAACGCAGAATCACCGAATATCTCGATTTCAACTCATGCTGTTGATAATCGAAATTATACTATATCAAATGCTTTAACCATAATAAAGATACTGCCGCGCGTGCTGGGTGTGATTGCGGTAGCCAAGGACGGGATGGTGATTGAGGGGCATTTCGACGGCCAGATGACAGGTGATGAATTAGGCGCGTTGGCAGTCGGCTACTATAACAGCATTTCGCAGGGAATATCGAAAATAAAATATGGGGAGCCGCTCGAAATTATGATAGAGGCGGCTGAGTCTAAATTGTGGATTGTTAATAAAATGAAAATGCTGATTGTTATTGTTACTCGTGATGATGTCAATCTTGGCTCATTAAGGCTAAAAGTTAATGAAGTTTTTAAATACACGGACTTTTCTTAAGGAATTAAAATATGCTTGCAGCTATTAAAGAAAAAAAAGTAAATATGTTCCATAATGCCCTGGAGTATCTCAGTGAATATCGAGGTGTTAATAAAGCTATCATTTTTGACAGCGATGGATTAGTAATTGGCATGGCAGGCGAAAATGAGACCAATAACGAATCTTTTTCGGCATTGATGTTATTAATGCTCGACCAAATGAATCATATTCTAAAACGATTGGATGAAAACCCGGCTAAAAAATTAGTTATTAAATCTGACGATAGCTGGCTGACATTGGAACGCATCGGAAATCTAATATTAGTTGTTAATGCCAACAGCGAAACAGATGAATTATTGAAAGTAAGATTCGGACAAGCTGTTGAGATGATAAAAACACATTTAGTAGATAATTATCCCCTGTTATCAAAGTGATATGGAGGCTTTATGTATACTGCTTTAAGCGATTTAAACAGAACCTCAGGAATCAAAGGCTCTATGCTGGTCGGTTCCGATGGGATCATTATAGCGGCTGATATGGATTCGCAGCTTGAGGATGAAACCGTAGGAGCAATGTCGGCATCGATAGTCTCAAATGTCAGTAAAGCAATGGAACGTTTGCAAAACGAATCACCGGCGCAGATTACTATTGAGGCTGAAAATGGCAAGCTGTTCATGGCTGATGCTGGAGTCGGCATACTTACTGTAATCACCGAGAATAATGTAAACATCGGTTTGATCAGGCTGGAGATGAAGAATGTAATATCAAAAATCTCAGGGAAATAGGACAGGACGATGGTATCTATCAATTACGCATTTAAAGAGATATTTTCAAAAATCGTATACTATGGTCCGGGGCTTTCCGGCAAAACTACAAATCTACAGTATGTTTTCAGTAAAGTTCCAAAGGATACGCGCGGCGAACTTATAAGCCTGGCCACTGATGCCGACCGCACCTTGTATTTTGATTTTTTGCCGGTAAATGTAGGACAAATTAAAGGTTTTGATGTAAAATTCCAATTATATACTGTTCCCGGACAGGTCTATTATAATGCTACCAGGAAATTAGTATTAAGAGGCGTTGACGGTTTGGTTTTTGTCGCCGATTCCCAATTAGATAAAATGGATGATAATATCGAATCGCTGAAAAACCTTGAAGAAAACCTGACAGAGTATGGCTACAACTTAGATGACCTTGCGTTTGTTATTCAATACAACAAACGCGATTTACCCAATATCGCCACTGTCGAAAAAATGCAGGAGCTTTTAAACCCTAAAGGAGTGCCCACTTATGAGGCGGTTGCGACAATCGGACAGGGAGTCTTTGCCACTTTGAAAGCAATCAGCAAAATGGTGATGGATAAAGCTAAAAAAAGCAGTCCGAATAAATTTAATGAATCCAGAACCATTGTTATGGATACAACCAGTACCCCGTCAAATGAACCGGAATTAAAACCTGCACCCGAACCAAAACCTGAGCCGATAACTGTTAAGCCTGAAA
>JAGGSN010000202.1 GCA_021159005.1 Candidatus Zixiibacteriota bacterium
TTTCAATAGGTTTTATTACAAAACAAAAGGGCATCCGCCTAAGACGGACGCCCTTAACGCAAGGCAGTTATGGAGGGAGTAAAATTATTTTTTGGCAATGCTTATTGTAATTCCCCAATTAATCGGGTCGCGAGGCTTGGGTGAATTCCAATCATTAAACGAATGCGAACCATCCGTGTTATAGTAAACCTCGTAAGTGCCCGGATCGAGAATTATGTTATCATTAAATAGGCGGTTTTTACGGGCGCCGCCGGCAGGTTCGGTGTTGCGCCAGGTCATCTCCCAGACAGATCTGCCGGTACGGTCATCGACAATCCAACCGTAGTCATACATCTCATCACGGCCGCCCTCGCCGATAGCATAAATATGGATACGAGTCTGCTTATCAAGAGTGAACTTTTCGCGCTTTCGCTGGTTGTCGCGCATCATCACCATCTTCGCAATAATGTTTGACCCCTGCGTAATATCGTCTCGGGACAATATCTTAAAATGCTTTTTATCAAAACCAGTTCCGGGATAAATAGCCAGTCCCCAAGCATCCGGGTCGAATGGCGGCGAATCATTCCAATCGTGGTAGGAATGAGAATCATCGGTCATGTAATAGGCGATATATTCGCCTTTAGGCAAAGTAATCTCGCCGTCAAACATTCTGTTTTTACGGGCGCCGCCGGCATGTTCGGTATTGAATTTGGACATCTCCCAGACTATCTTGCCAGTGGCGGCATCCTGAATCCAGCCATAATCGCTAAACTCCCGACCGCTGTAGGCATACTCGCCGATAGCATAAATGCGCAAGTTCCCCTCTTTGGTCAGCTTGAATGGTTGTTCTAAAAATCGGTCATCGCGGACATGGGTTAAATCAACCAGCGGTTCGCCCATATCCGGCGGTTCATAAGTATGGAATTTAGATTGATCGAAACCCTTGCCGCCGGTAATAGTAATACCCCAGTTTAACGGGTCGTACGGAGGGTTGGCATTGAAAGCCTCATAGGAATGCGAATCATCGGTAACGAAGTATAATAGATAATCGCCTTTCTCGAATTTAACTTCATCATCATACAGGCGGTTTTTGCGGCTTCCCCCAGCCCAATCGGTATTCCAGCGGTCAATTTCCCAGACCTTCTCGCGGGTTTTGGCGTTAATAATCCAGCCGTAATCGACCGGAGTGCGGTCTCCCCGGGGAAATTCAAAAACAGCATAAATATGTAAGCTCATCGGCTCATCAAGAGAAAAACCATCTTTTATATATTCCGAATCGCCAAGCTTGATATGTTTTATTAAAGCTCCGGGACGTTCGCCTGTAACTTCAAAAGTGCTAATATCTCCGCTGGTTAAATCATCCGAAGACAGTTTAACGTAGCAGTCATCGAGGTATTCCTCAAATTCTTCATCATAGTTGCCATCAAGTAAATCGCCTAACCATCCAAAAAAATCACCGCCGCCATGAATGGTAATATTGGAAAACATAAAGCTGCCGGAATAATAATAAAGCTCATACTTGCCTTTCTCGAAGCGTTTTGAGGTTTCTTCCTTGCGAAGACCGCGTTTGCTGCGCTTTTTTGTGGTATGACTTTCTTTCATAACCCAAACAAGCTCGCGGGTTTCATTGTCGATAATCCAGGCATATGCATTTAGATTGTCGCGATATCTTAATTTAACACCAACCGCTTCGATTTGAATTTCACCCGGTTTTTTCAACTCGAAGCCGATAACTTCAATATCATCAATATCAGGATGGTCGAGACTTAATATAGTTTCGGCATTTACAGATATATATAAAAACAGGGCTATTATTAATGATGCTGTCAATATTTTTATTTGTCTATTCATTTTCGCTTTTCTCCTTTAACTCAGGATATCAGCTTATTTCTTCATCTACGTATTGAATACGTAAAATTTATAAAGATGTTTCGTTTTTATTATCGGTGATAACAGTATATGGTTAATGTTTTTGATTCTGAGGCAGACAACTATTGTTAATTGTTAATTCTTCATTATTCATTATTTAACTGCAAAACCCGGAATAATAAAAAAGCGCCCCCCTCTTTACAGTTCTCGGTTCATCTAAAATGTCCCCTGTTTGCAGCAATTTATGAGTATCTGACACTCTAATGTAGATTTATCATAATATAAACCCCTTGTGGCTAAAATAATATTATGCCCCCTTTTAAGGTTCAATTAAATTTATGCCCCTCTTTTAACACCTGATTCCCTCCTTTATGATGCCAGCTTGCCAAAGTACTTTTCCTTTCTATCTCCAGGCCAAGGAGGGGAATGTTTTCCCATCCAAACATATCCCCCTATGTTAAGCCCGGAAGATTCCTGTTTTTATTATATTGCTATGTGTAATTTAGGGGGTTTATAAAATGAGCGCAATAAGACAACAATACACCATGTTTTACGTACAAGAAAATACGCATTAAATATTCTTTAAATATGAGGCTAAGTTTATGTTCTTATTGGAGATAACTAATTTTCTGCGTATTCTCTCCCTGTGCTTATTTACAGTAAGGAGAGAGATATTTAGCTCATTAGCGATTTCTTTTGAGGTAAAACCATGCTTGATAAAATTACAGATTTCGATTTCACGGGAGGTTAGTTTGGCATAGGCATGGGTGATGCCTCCGGAAGCATTGGCGAGGTCTTGCAGATTATCTTTTAGCAGGTCATAATAAATATCATTTACCTTATTATCGACATTTGTGAGTTTGTTAACTGTTGGCATTAAAACATCATCGATAGTTTTTGCCACTTGCTGCTTGAATTTCAATTTCTCTTCTTCAATATGAGCTAATACCTCCTGAAGGGCGATATTTTTCTTTTTAAGTTCCTTTTCAGCCAGTTTTCTTTGAGTAATATCCCGATAGCTTGCCATAACGTACGTTTCACCCTCGAGATTGATATTAACTGCAATAACTTCAACATAGATTAAAACTTTTTCTTTGGTTGTTAGTTGGGTATCGCCAAAATACTCATCGCTATTTTCATATATCTTGATGAATTCCTCATGAAGTTCGAGCCATTTTTCCTTCAGGATTACATCTTTTAGGTACAAACTCATAAGTTCCTTTTGAGAATATCCCAGAAGACGGTTAGCCGATTCGTTTAAATTGACGATTTTTTCATTTTTATCAAATACGATTAAGGCATCATTGACACGGTTAAACAGCAATCTGAATTTATTTTCAGATTCTTTAATCTTCCGGCTGTGGATAATCATGCCAACTATAATGCTGGTAGATAAAACCGTTAATACGATTATTACAGCGACTAAGCTCCAATATATTTCTGTTGACGATAGCGGCATATAAATCCTATGGCATATATCTGGTTAGCAATCAAATCTATAACCAAGTTAATCACCCAAAAGGTTACCATTACTTGGGCTACAATGATTTTATTGAAAACAAAATAAACGAGTGTGTTAGATGAACACATAAAAAGAGCAATAGCTATCCAGAATTCCGGTATTTTTAATAGTTCGCCTTTATCCGATTTGAAAATATCAAGTAATGTATAGGCTGAAATAATTATAAAGATAATACGAGATATTGATGATGTGAAAAAGTTATAATTATTAATATCATCGGTTAATATGATGTTAATTATGCAGAAAATAACAAATACCGGTATGCTGTATAACATAATTTTTTTAACTACCAGCTTTTTTTGCCAGAAAGAGAAAGCGGCAATAAACAGACTATATTCTATTGGATCATAAAAATGATATAGCCAGATATTGTTTTGTCCCCTAATAGCCTGGGAATAACTATATATTCCCACCCCTGTAATAATAAGAAAAAGAATTGTTAGAAGTTTAAAATCCAAAGTGTACTTGCGAAAACCGATTAATCCTGCAATTAATGGAATAAATATAGAAAATATACTTAACGCACCCAAGATATTATAAATATTCATCTCAAAATATTCAATTCATTCTGCGACGAACAGAAAGGCGGACACAAAACAGAATGTTGAGCTATTTCACCATCGGTTATGTCATCGCCTTGAGAGTCAATGCCAATAAGCACAAGTTCGGGCCTGCCATCATCATGCAAACCGTAATAGATGCGGATACCGATGCAACCAGCCTGATTGAGAATAGAAATCAAAGTGGTTTTTCTGAAACTGTGCGCAACGATACTTTTATAATGCAGATCACTATTATTAATGTCTTCATTCATAGCAATTCTTTGGAACTGTTTAGTTAGCTTAGCTGCTTCAGCCAAACTGATTTTGTGATCAGTGTTCTCATTAAAATCCATATTTCTCCTCAACCCCTATTTTTAATGAATTATTATAATAAGTATATTTAACAATTTATTTCTCGTTTGATATTTTAAACATGAAATTCTTCATAAAAGCACATATTTATAGAATGCTCTGGCATATTCCTAAAAATAAAAATAGGGAAATTAGCCAGTAATGTCAATGAATAAATAAACATGGAGTTTCCCCGATTTTTTTATACAACTACAGATCAAGACCCCTGCGGTCTTGACTTATTATCTATATGGGCGGTACACGTCCTCTTGTACCTCTTAGCTACTTTGCAGCAGAAGAGGACGTCTGCCAAGCCACAATAACAAGATTTGGGCAAGTATAAGTTTACAGGAAATTACTTTCATCAACAACAGTAGGTGAAGACCTTTGCGCTTTTGATTATTCCGGATGCGTTTATGTCAAAACCACAAGGATTTTAACCTACTTTTTACAAACAGCTTATATGTAGGCCAATTAACCCGACAGTAAGCATTAGGCAGAAGATAAAATCAAAACATCAACTTAGTACCTGCCCGGGATATAGAATGATCGCCATATTTATCCTTCAGCCGGTCAACCACTCGGTTGATAATCAGCATTT
The DNA here is from genome assembly GCA_021159005.1 of Candidatus Zixiibacteriota bacterium. Taxonomy (NCBI): domain Bacteria; kingdom Pseudomonadati; phylum Candidatus Zixiibacteriota; species Candidatus Zixiibacteriota bacterium. The sequence goes on from JAGGSN010000202.1 coordinate 4,865, forward strand.
TGCCGTCGGGATTGGCAAGCAGGTCGGGCTGAATATCATCAATTCTTTTTTCAAGCTTTGATACAGAGACGCCAATCAAACGAATCGGACGTTCGATGAAGCGGTTTTTTTCGAGAATATATCGAGCGATTTGGTAGATAACTTCATCGCAATCGATTGGTCTTTGAATTGTGTTAGCGCGGGTAATCAATTTCATGTCCGAGTACTTAATTTTCAGGGTAATCGTGCGGCATTTATAGCCGGCGTTTCGGAGACGTCGGGAAACTTTTTCGCATAGATACAATAGCATCCCGTTTATTCGATTCGGATTGATAACATCCGTCTCGAAAGTATGCTCATGCCCCATTGATTTATCCTCGCGGCGGCACTCAGTCGGATTGATTTCATCCTCGCCGATGCCGTTCGCCATATCCCGTAATGAATCGCCGACGATGCCGAAATATTTTTTCAATCGGTGTTTTGGAAATTTAGCCAGGTCGGCGATAGTCTTGATGCCGATTTTTAAAAATGCCTTCTCCGATTGGGGACCTACTCCCCAGAGGTTTCTTATCGGCTGGGGCCAGAGAAATTCTTTTTCGTGGCCGGGTTCGATTATCGTTAATCCGTCGGGCTTGTTTACTCCCGTTGCCATCTTGGCGACAAACCTTACGGCGGCTATACCAATCGAGGCGGTTAGCTTCTGGCTGTTCCATATTCGGCGTTTTATTTCCAGCGCGAGCTGTTTTTTCCCATCGTACCTGAGGGTTGTTTTGGTTATGTCTAAAAACGCCTCGTCAATCGAGAACGGCTCGACCTGCGGCGAAAAATCGCTGAGTATTTTCATTATCTCTAACGAGACATGGGTATATTTGCCGGTGGATGTTTGGATAAATTCGCCATCGGGGCACAGCTTCTTTGCCATCGCGGATGACATCGCCGAATGCACGCCATATTTGCGCGCTTCATACGAGCAGGTTGAGACCACGCCCCTGCTCTCCGGCGGTCCGCCGATTATCACCGGCTTGCCCTTAAGATGCGGATGGTGCGCCTGTTCGATTGAGGCAAAGAAGGCATCCATATCGATATGCAGAATTATCCGCCGCTGTTTTCGGGAATTATTCCCGTGCTTTTTTCTGCCCCTGTCGTTGACACAAAATTTTTGTTTGGAGTTCATGGTTGCTTATTCCACCCAGATTTTATTGAGCGTCCAGGAGGTATTGCGCTCATCATAGGCAAGCTGAAAAAAATTGGAGGCGTTATCGAGCACGGCGAAATAGCGTATTTTGCTTTGGCCGGCATCGGCTTTCCAAGCGCCGGTGATGCGTTTGATTTTGACAGCCCGGCCGTTCCAGCGGAACCGCAGGGGTTTCATGATGCCGTTTTCGAACACGGCGATTACGTCAATTATTTCTTCGATATCCTGGTACATGGCGGCAACTTGGTTTACAAGCGGCAATATTTTATCTCCCGCGAAGAGGGCGTATGCAATACGCCCCTACGCGAAGTCATTGGTAAATGGTTCAAACCTCTTCCTGTTCAAAATTTGTTGGGTTGTTTTTATCAAGCGCCCATTTAAGGGGATTCTCGTTGATATATTTTCTGGCATCATATAAATCATTATCATTGCGAATCACATGCTCATAATAATTTCTCTGCCACACCGGCAAACCTGAGGTATGATGAATCTTATTTATTTTACTTGTTGTTGCTGCCTTAAATCCCCTTATGATGGAACCAAGCGTTTTCGATGGTGATCTGAATTGAGGCCGTAGGGGCGTATTGCATACGCCCTTTTTGCATACGTCCCCAAAGTCGGCATTGATAATAATGATGCCGTGCAAATGATTGGGCATAACCACAAATTCATCGATTATAACATCACGCCTGATTCGAGACGTATTTAACCATTCAACCTCGATGATTTTCTTGATGTGTTCATCCTCGAAAAATAATTTTCGATTGTGGGCGCAAATTGTTACAAAATAGGCGCCGTTTTGGGAATAATCGTATTCCGGCAGGCGCGGGGAATGGCGGTTGTGATGCCTGTTGGTGTGCCTGTTATTATGGTGTTGCGTGTTCATAAGTGCGTTTTTACATGTAAAACCTGGGTAAGGGCGTATGCAATACGCCCCTACGCGGGGGTGTTATTTTATTTAATAATAACTGTCTTAAGTTTGCTTGGTGTAATATCCCCTACATATATAAACTCAACCTGAATGTTATCTTCTACAGGATACGAATCATCAAGCCTAAACCGTTTTTTACCATTATAGAAAACCAAAAGATGAACAGTGTCATCGATATAAGGTTTAACAATTGAATAGTAATTTTTAGCTTGTCCGATATCTTTAGGTAATTCTCTTTTGATTTCAGCTTCTACATCTTTATTTTTGATATACTGCTTGAGTTCAATCAAAAATGAATTATCCCAGCGAACATTACTACCCGGTTCAGCTAAAATATCCGGCTCTGCTTTACCGGTCTTGGGTCTCACTATTGGAAAATAACCGTGATTAAAAATGAATTCCGTTACAATATCTGAAATTTTATTTTCTCTGTTTTTTTCATCAGGCTTCGGAAAGGCATCACGTTTAATCCATCTACAGTATGTTTTTAATCTTTCAATCAAGGCACTTTTTGATTTGGATGTCATGAGAAATTTATCGACGGCGTGGTAGAGGGTTTCGCAATCTCCAGCAGTAAGAATAATATTGATACCATTACCATACATATCCCGAAACATCTCATTCTCGACTTCTGTTCCACAATCGGTTGCGTTTAAGTTAACGAGATATCTATACTCTGAATAAAAGAAAATAGATAAAAGGTTGACAGCGGATTCAGCGCCATCATAACTACATTTTAAACGCAAATATGCATCGAGTTTACTATTAAGTTGCACAAGTTTATTGAATAAAATAGAGTAATTATCATAATCATATGTCCATTGCTTTTCATCAGCGAAGCTGAAAATTTCTTTTATTTTATGTAATATGCCATCTAAATTAATACATTCTCTATCAAATTTATTCTTAAAATGCTCTAACGCTTTTAAAAAATCTTTATAAGAATACATCCCTCCATCAAGTTTTGGGTCCAACACAATAAAGACTTCATTTGAGTAATCTATAGCATGATTCTGAAAATTATTACTATGAGCAAGATTATTAACATTATCTCTAAAACTATCAGCTATCTTGCCTAATGCTTTTATTGAGCTAATAATCTCTTTTTCTATTTTATCAAACTCATCAGAGTCTTTGAATTTATCTGCAAATTTAGACAATTCAATTATATGTTCTCTCACTCCATCCGTAGAGAGCAAAAAGTACATGAATTTACATACTTCTTCCCTGAAGAAATGTTTATCACTATCTTTACATGCTTTAACTTCCCCAAACCGCCGGTCAAGCTCTTTACGGATAATGTCTATTCTCATGTTAATCATACTATAACCCCTATTAAAAATTTATACTCTTAAACTATCACTCCCCCTACATCTTCCTTAGCAACCCCACTACCTTGCCGGCAATCGTGAAGCCGGGGGTGCCTTTTTCGATTATGATGGGGCCGTAATCGGGGTTTTCGGGTTCGAGGCGGATACGCTTGCGTTCGGGATAGAACCGCTTGACCGTCGCCTCGTTCTCGATTTGGGCAACTACTATTTCGCCCTTCTGGGCTGTTTGCTGACGGCGCACAAGTACGTAATCGCCATCGAAAATGCCGGCGTTTATCATCGAATCGCCCTGCACGCGTAAGGCGAAAATATGTTCGCCCGAGACAAACGAGCGGTCGACATAATAACTGCCCTCGATATTCTGCTCGGCCCATAACGGCATGCCGGCGGCTACTTTGCCGACAATCGGCACCGCCCGCAGTTGGCTGTTGTCGAGATGTTCGGGGGCTTCCTTGACAATCTCGATGCCGCGCGACAAGTAGCGGTTGCGGCGAATATACCCCTTGCGCTCCAATGCCTCCAGCGCCGACCGGACGCCGTTAGTCGAGTTGATGCCGAATTCCTCGCCGATTTCCCTCAATGAGGGCGGCCAACCCTTCTCGACTACCGACTTCTTGATGTAGTCGAATATTTCCCGCTGACGTTTGGTTAGTTCTTTCATGATAACCTCTCTTGTTTTTGTTGGCGCACGAGGACGTACACAAACCACAAAGCACAGCCAATAAGTCAGAAGTAACTTCCGACTTCACGGTTTTGTAACCTCTGACTTCGTGCACGAATAGCCAAAACCGCAAAGAGGGTCTTGACCTACTGCTCCGTTCCTCGCAATGACTACAGATAAACTATTTTGACCAAGCCTCTATGCTGCTCGGACAAACCGTATAGCCTCACTAACGCCTGAACATTTATTTCCTGTTAATAAATATACTGCTCATTTGTTCATTCGTCAAGAAAAAAATGAAGCTTTAGTGATTTATTTTTGATTGGCGTACGGTGTTGGATTTACACAAGATGGCAGGAAAGGGTTCCTGCCATCGCTTTGAAAACTTTAATAATATTTTATTTTCTTGTTGGTGCACGAGGACGTACACCAACCACAAACCACAAAGCACAGTCAATAAGTCAGAAGTAACTTCTGACTTCACATTTAAAGGCTGCTTGTTGGCGCACGAGGATGTACACCAACCACGGTATATACAATATCGGAATACTAAGATTATCAGCAAATTGCTTTGAAGTTATAATTCCCTATTACATTTCAACCAGCGAATCAAGCTGGGCGCGCGCCGTGATGACACTTTTTACGCTCTCATCAGCTCCAGACATAACCGATAGGTATTTAAGCAAATACTGTTTATAATTTTCATTATCTTCTTTGTTTTTGTAAATTTGAGACAATTCAAAAAGCGTAAAGGCATGATTAGGATTATCCTCAAGGTTGGCAAGCAGTTCCTTTATAGCTTTTTCAGGTTCCCCGGCTTTATTGTAAGACCTGCCAAGCAAATATCTAAAAACCAACATATGAGGCGGCAGTGTTTGTTCGACAAGATATTGGTATTTCTCAATTGCAACCCGGTAATCCTCTTTATAAAAAGCAATCGCCGCTTGCAATGAAGCTATCTGTAAATCCAATTCTGTCAAAGTAGCGCTATAAGCAGTAGGGCTATCTTTCAGGGCGGTTTTTAAGCTGTCTAATTTTTTTACATTGTATGCCGCACTGTCAAAATCCTTATTGTGCGCAAATACAATTCCCTCAATGCTCAAAGCTTTGCATCTATCGGGTTTTTCTTTAAGCACATCTTTTAGTATTTCCAATGCTATTTCCGTTTTACCTGCCAGAAAGTAATTGTAGGCTATTTCAATATCGTAATTCAATTGACGCGGTCTGCTGTCATTGTGTTCTTTTGCCCTTTCAATATAGCCAATCGCATCGCGGTACCTGCCTATTTCTCGATGGACTGCGCCTAAATGATACAAAACAAAATCTAGATCGGGTTTAATCCTGTTGGCTGTCTCAAATTCCCTGATAGCCTCATCATACCTGCCGAGATTCATGAGTATTTCGCCATAAGAATCGTGAGGGTTGGCTTCCTTTTTGGCCAGTATGGAATACTTTTTCAGATAAGACATAGCATTATCATAGTTGCGGACATAATAATTGAGATAGCCAAGCATGTTATAAGCTGAGGCTTCAGCCGGGTCTCTATCGATAATCTTTTCATATTCGTTTATTGCATTGTCAAAATCTTTTTCAAGCATAAATTTTTTTGCTTCAAAATGGTTAGCAAAAATATCATCAGGAAATTTTTCGACATATTCATCAATAAGTTTTTCTTGGTTTTCAAGATTAGTATTAATTGTCGCATCGGTTATTTTAATCAGCAACTGCTCGCGTTCGGTAACAAGTGGAAGGAGAGTCATAGCTTTGGCCATCATTTCTCCCGCTTCTTCTTTTCTGTCGATGTAATTATACAATTCGGCGAGATGAGCATAAGACATAGCAAAGTTTGTATCTATCTTAACAGCCCTTTCAAATTCCGGTATGGCATCCCTGAGATATGCATTTTTCCACTTCTCGGTTCCCGCAATATAAACCTGATAAGCCAAATCGGATGAAGTGGTAACATCCTTTTTATCCCATAAAGCATAGATTGCCGAAAAGATTAGAAGGGCTATAAATATTATCAGAATAAATCTCTTAGCCATAATCGATCCTTTTTATGTTTTCACAAAGCGCTTCTCGCTGTCATCAACATTGCGAATTACCGAGCTGTCGGAAGCAATTTCCGACAGCACGTGAACATTATAAATTACCCTAAAGTGTTTACTCTTTACTAAATGTTATCGATAATTATCCTAGTTTGCTTACCGTCAATTTATAATAAAATCCTTCATTATTAACTACGTAATTTCGCGCTAATAGTTGCCATAAAACACCTTATTTTCAATATTGCAATCTATTGATGCGTAACGCATTATCAATATCGGGGTTTTGGTAGTATATCTCTTGGGTCATCTGTATTTAAAAACGCCATTTTTTTAAATCATCGATAAAACTATTGGCGGTAATATCAACAGCCAAAGGAGTTACAGAAATCAATTTTCTTAGAATTGCGCCGTAATCGGTATCGGGAGTTTTGCCGGTAATTCTAACCTGACCGGCAATCCAGTAATAATGCTGCCCGCGGGGATCGATTTTTTTGGTGATAACATCCTCGTAAACGCGTTCCCCTAAGCGAGTGATTGTATATTTTCTTACATCTACTCCCCTGCCGGTCGGGACATTGATATTCAACAGGACGCCATCCGGCAAACCTTTACTTGTGATTTCATTTACAACTCTGCGAGTGAATTTAGCCGCTTTCAGATACTCGTTTTTGTCATAATGATTAAGCCGTTCCTTGCCGGTTAATGAGACAGCTATTGAGGGGATGCCGAAAAGAGTGCCTTCAATGGCGGCGGCTACTGTGCCCGAATAGGTAACATCCTCCCCCATATTAGCGCCGTTATTGATGCCGGAAATGACTATATCCGGCTTTTTTTTCAGAAGCTTATAGACTGCTATCATAACGGCATCGGTGGGGGTGCCATCCACGGCGTAGTAATCCTTTTCGATTTTTTTCACTCGAAGGGGTCTGGTAACCGTTAGGGAATGCGCGGCGCCGGAGCGGTCGCGGTCGGGGGCAACGACCACAACACGGTAATACTTCGACAGGTATTTGCGAAGCACATCCAGCCCAGCTGCCGAGTAACCGTCATCGTTTGTTAGAAGTATCAACATATTAATATAAATAAGGAAATGCTGGCGGTTATGTCAAGGGTTACGTGCGCGGCAGAAACAGGTCAATCCGCCTGAGACGGATTGCAGTCTTGATAGTTTACGAAGACTACCGCCTGTTAAATCTCCTCCAGCACCATTTTCACCCAGCGGAATGTATCGGCGAAATGGCTTATCGAGGAAGGGAAATTAGCGCCATAAACCACTTTTATCGGTACAAAGGCGGTTTTGAAACCATGCGTTATTGCCCTGATAATAATCTCGGTCTCCAATTCGTAGCGGTCGGATTTAAGCTCGACCTGCTTGAGAAGGTCAGTCGTTATCAGCCTATAGCCCGACTGCGAATCCTCAATATAGGCACATAGTAAAAATGATAGCATATGCGAGGTCAGGAAATTGGAACAGCGGCGGGGAAACGACATGTCGGCTTTATCGCTTTTTCGAGAGCCGATGATTAAGCCGGCTCTTGTTTTGGCATACATATTCATAAAATCAGGGATATATTTTGCTTTATGCTGGCCATCGGCATCAAGCGTAATGACAGCATCATAGCCATGTTTGATTGCATAGTTGAAGCCTGTTTTTAACGCCGCGCCTTTGCCATTGTTTGTCTCGTGCGTGATAACCTTCACACCGCAATCGCTGGCGATATCACCGGAGCCATCGGTGGAGCCATCATCGACGACAAGGATGTCATTGAGATAGTTTTTAGTGTCAGTGATTACATCTTTGATATATGGCGCAGTTTGGTATGTTGGTATGATAGCCACTGTTTTCATATGGAGAATTTATAATATAAAGTTAGGTTTGTCTATAAGATAATCAAAGAGTTAGCGCACAAGGACGCACGCCAACCACAACCACGAACACGCAAACCGGTCAGCCTTTGGCGAATGCCGCTCACAAGATAGTCTTACTTTTGCCGATGTGTCTGTCGGAAGTAACTTCCAACAGCACTGGCGAGGCGCAGCAACCTGATATCATATGCAGTATAAACCGGTTAGCAGTGATTAATCTACTATTCCCAAACCGGCTCGATAATCTTGCCTATAAATACAACCGACTGCGATTGATCCTCGGTAATTATGAATATAAACGGTCGGTCGACTCGCATTACTATGCTCTCCATTGGCATGGCGCTGGTCATCATCCCGACAGATGTAACCGCGGCGGCTTCTGTGCCCTCCTCATCCACTTTGACAAATGTCTTATGTTTGACGAAACTAATAAACACTTCGCCGCTTTTGTTTATACCGGTGAAATCTGCCGAAGGCGAGAAGGCATCGCCCATTCCCAAGGCAGTCAGGATATCGCTCAACTCAATTTCATATTCAAGTTTAAACTTAGGCAGATAAAGTTTTATTTTATTTGGTCTGAACGTGAAACTATTACGCCATTCCTGCCAGCTATCCTGGTTTAAGCTGTCAATTAAACCATCGATATTAATATCGGGCTTGGGAAGAATAACGCTCATGCTGAAATCCTTATTACCATAGGGAAGATTAACCGCCTGAAATTCATCGTTTTCTAAATAGCTGAAACGGCGATCCTGAAACATCATCCGGCAGTCGGTCTGGGAGCCATCAAGCAGAGTAAATTTATCATCTTTTGTGGATGCCGTGTTGAATTGGTCTGTCCAGTTGCCAAGGAAATAGATGGCGTTTATCAGGTACATCACCATATCAGGCGGAATTGGCCTGGATACGATTTCCTTGATTTTATCATTAGTATTTTCAGAAACCCAGCCGTTGATAATATCGACAGCGGCAGGATCATTAAAATTGAGGGCGTTGACCTGAGCATTGAAACAGGTTGAGTTTAGTTCGATAAAATCCGGTTCAACATCGAACCCCTGACGGTACCAAATAGAATTCGCTATCTGAAATGTAACCTCCGGGTCGAGATTGGCAAACATTGTAATAAGGCTGTGATAAGAATCATTCATTTCATCAATTGTAAGATCAGCCATCTCCAGCGTTTTCGCCATTTCCTTTTTGGTTTCACCCTCAGCGCCATTATATACCATAGCTAAAGCCATAGAGATTGACATAGGCGACATGAAAATATTCTTATCGGCATCCTGTTTAATGATTTTTTGAAACAGCTTGAAGCCGAATTTATTGCTCGATTCGGCAATGCTTTTTTCATGAGCGGGCAGCTCATTGGCTATGTTTGGCTGAGCCTTGCCGGATTCGCTTAAGCAAAACGCAACGCCGATAATAAACATCGTTAGAATAATAAGTTGTTGTTTCATAATATCCCTTCCTTTGGTTCAAATCCATTGTAGTTGGCATACAAGGACGCATACCAACCACGTTAAATGTTATTATAGTTTTATATGCCATACTATTGAGTCAGTTTCAAGTTAAAAATGCGGAGATAATGATAGCATCAGCTCACGCTCTGCTACGAACTGACGCAGCAGCAAATGCGGAGACAGAAGCAGTGTCATTCAGCGTTTTAGATATTATTTTACTACACTACTGTCCGGCCTTTTGTCCGCTTTAGGCGGATGCTATAATGATGTCATTCCCAACACCGTCCGCGTCGTTCCCAACACTGCCCGCGTCATTCCCACACTGCCCGCGTCATTCCCAACTTGATTGGGAATCCAGAGATTGGTCATGCCGATACCTCCTGCCTGCCGGCGCCCGCCTGTCTGCGGACACGGGGCACGGTATTTTTGTTATCCACCTTTGAGTTAACTAACAGTTTTCCGGATTCCCCCGCCGCGGCGGGGGAATGACATAAATGGATAATCATCGAATCAAAG
>JAGGSN010000203.1 GCA_021159005.1 Candidatus Zixiibacteriota bacterium
AGTTTTGCTTTTACGGCTTTTATTAAAAACGTAAAAAATTCACCCGCCTGATTAAGATAAGGAGCTTCTAAGGTTTTCAACTCATTATCAAGATAGTTGCTTTCTTCTGCCATATTATTATTTGATATACCAATACAGTTAATATTTTACCCTCAATCTTTGTATCGGCAATTGATGAATATACTTCAAAATAATTATAATGTGCCTGTAATATAGACATTTTAGCGCTATTATTTTTTCACAATATTAATATATGGAGAATATCTGTAAAAAATATCATATTTTAAGATGATTACCATCAAAAATCATCCAGCAGAATCAAATACTTTATATAGAAATCCCCCAACATCATTAAGCGATTTCCGGGCTTCATCAAAATCACAGCCCAGCTTAGCCATTATAATGGCCGTTTTAACATGACCGTTGGCATTTGTTAAAAAGATACCGGCATTATAATAATCACATCCTACCGTTTGCATAATTACACGTTTTGATCTCTCTATAAGTTTTTCGGAGGTTGCCTGCAAATCGACCATCATGTTTTTATAAACCTTGCCCAATTTTACCATAACGGCAGTGGTTGTCATTGTCAAAATCATTTTCTCGGCCAAGGCCGCTTTCATACGAGTCGAACCAGCCAGAATCTCAGGCCCGACAACCGGCGTGATTAACAAGCTATAATCATAACGACCATCATTAGTTGGGTTGCAGCATAAAAGAATTGTCTCTGCGCCTCTTTCCTTTGCCCGGTTTAATCCTGCAATTACATATGGAGTCCTTCGCGAAGCGGTTAATCCCATAACTACATCTTTTGGACTGGCGATAATGGTATTAATATCTCTTACACCAGCCTCGATATCGTCCTCGATTCCCTCGGCAGAGCGGACAAGCGTTGAATGACCGCCGGCTATCAAACCCACTATTTGTTCTGGCAATGTTCCGAATGTTGGCGGACATTCGGCGGCATCTAATATGCCAAGCCTGCCGGAGGTTCCCGCCCCGATATAGATAAGGCGGCCGCCGCTGTTTAAGGCTTTATATATCATCTCAACCGCTTTCGCAATCGATGGAATCTGCTGCCTCACAATTAAGGCGACAGATGCATCCTCAGCATTAATCAGCTCGAGAATTTCGGCAGTTGAAAGCTTGTCAAGATTTATACTTTGCGGATTAGATGATTCGGTTACTAATCGCTGCAGATATTCAAAAAGCTCGTGGCCGCTAAGGGGTGATTGTTCATTCATTATTAGCATTCCGTTTTACATGATATTTTCTCATCAAATCATTTTACTTTACAGGCTTGCTGGTTGTCAACAAAAGCTCTTATCAAATATTTTTTAATTTATAACATTACTGAATTTTTCCAACTCACCGTATTTATTGGAAAAAATCCTGCTGGTGATAAAAAATAGAAAAGCGGGAGACGGGTTTCGAACCCGCGACAAGCAGCTTGGAAGGCTACTGCTCTACCAACTGAGCTACTCCCGCAAGAATGCATAAAAATATAAGCCGCAAGATTGACAGTCAAGAACTATTATCCCATATTTTGCTGTTAAATAATGCAGCCTAATACTAACCTATTGTTTTATGCAGCCTCTTTTATAAAATCCTCTTGCCGCCTGTTCCATGTCTGCTTATCTTAAATTTATGGAGTTGTTTGAAAAAAGCGATAAACCCCAATCGCCATTAGCCGACCGTCTCAGACCGGAAACTCTCGATGAATTTGTCGGGCAAATTCATATACTCGCGCCAAACAAACCATTGTACGAGTCGATAAAAGCTGATAAAGTAGGCTCGATTATCCTGTGGGGACCGCCTGGCTCCGGCAAAACTACCTTAGCTCGACTTATTGCCGCTTACTCGAAAGCCGAATTTCAACCATACTCGGCAGTAACATCCGGCATCAAACAAATCAAGGAAGTTATTGGGCACGCCTCCCAACGGTTGAAACTTCAGGGGCAAAAAACAATCATGTTTATAGATGAGATACACCGATTCAATAAGGCTCAGCAGGATGCTTTCCTGCCGCATGTCGAGGCCGGAACGATTATTTTGATAGGCGCAACTACCGAGAACCCATCATTTGAGGTGATTTCGGCGCTTCTGTCGCGCTGCCGTGTTTATACATTAAACCAGCTTGCAGTTGAGGATATCAAAACAATCATTAAGCGGGCAGCAACCGATAAAAAACGCGGGTTAGGCGCAAAACAGATTATATTCGAAAGCGAATGCCTCGACCATCTGGCCGGGCTGGCCTCCGGTGATGCTCGAGTTGCGCTAAACCTTCTGGAGTTCGCCGCCGATACTATCAAACCTGATGATAAAGGCAGATTGGTTTTCACCATTAAGGTTTTAAACGAAGCGGTCCAAAAAAAATCACTATTATATGACAAGCATGGCGACCAACACTTCAATCTAATCTCATCATTGCATAAGTCTTTACGCGCCTCGGATGTTGACGCCTCGCTTTATTGGCTTTTCCGCATGCTGACAGCCGGCGAGGACCCGCTATATATCATACGCCGGATGGTTCGCTTCGCATATGAGGATATCGGCTTAGCTGACCCGCGCGCTCAGCAAATTGCCCTATCCGCTAAGGATACCTATCATTTCCTCGGCTCGCCGGAGGGAGAAATCGCCTTGGCCCAGGCGGCTATATATTTAGCGTTGGCTCCAAAATCAAATTCCGCTTATAAGGCAGAGAAGAAAACCCGTCAAACAATCAAGGACAATCCCGACTATCCCGCGCCTCTTCATATCCGCAATGCCCCCACCAATCTGATGAAAGAGCTCGACTACGGCAAAGGATACAAGTATGCCCATGATTATGAGGATGCTTTTGCCTATATGGAGTGCCTGCCGGAGGAAATGGTTGGCAAGCGATTCTATTTCCCCTCAGACAGGGGTTTGGAGATTAAGCTTAAAGAGAAGCTTGAATGGTGGCTGAGAAAAATGGCTGAGGAACGACAGGGGAAAAATGGCTAATTCTTCACGAAAATTTTAGACAATATATTCAATCCGCATTGATAAAGGCTGATGGTTGTATGCCTGCGTTCTTTTTAAAGGGGGTTTGATAATCTTTTCACGGAAGTCTTATCTGTTCCAAACCACAACTGACATTGTATAACAACCCAAACAATAAAACACGGCACAGCTTTCAATAAGTAGGGTTTTATAAAATGCGTTCTCAGATATATCGGGAATAAATCCGCAGCTGAAAATGATGTTAAAATCAGGGTAAGCCAAAGCAGGATATTATTCAATACAGACTTATCCTGTATCATATACCAAACAGCAATCCCGACCACAGCAATTATAAACATCGGGGATTCCGCCTTATAATTAAATATGATAATCCAAATAAGAAGCGAACATAAAAACATATGCCTGAAACAACTATTGCCGTATTCTCGAATCTTAATAAGCGGCGCAAGTAAAAACATTAACCCAATAATCATAGCAATCGTGTTCGGCAAGATTAACCCAAACCAGACCTTAGATATACCCATGACCGACAAGCCGACAAGATTTACAGCATCCCTTGTCAGTAAATTATACCAACTGCCATATAAAAATAGCAATTGCTTCACTGAAACGACTAATAATGGAAGCAATCCAATCACGATAAACCATATAACAAGATAAAGTAAAAATCTTGTTTTTCTGGGATAGAAAATAAACAGTATACCAGCCGCCGCTCCGAAAAGCTTGATATACATAGCCAGAACAACCACTAAAGCCGCCCAACAGCCTTTATCTCTCTCCATTAAAGCAAATGTGAGAATAAACATAGCCGCATATAATCCATTACTCTGGCAGTTCTGCAGCGAGGTAACAAGTTCCATTAAGATTATCCAAAGGATTAGAGCCTTCTTTTTATCCTCGATATTAAGTAATTTTACAGCAAAAAACAGCGGCATTGTATTTATAAGATTCCAGATTACCAAGCCCAAATAATCCGGCATCACAGATATAGGAGCCATTAAAAAAGCAAAAGATGGACTGTACTTATAATAATCATAGTGCAAACTTCGATGAAGAATATAAAGATCGTTATTACTTATCAGATTGAAAAACGAATACTTAAATATCAAAAAGTTGTTTATCATGCCAATCAGATATTTATGAATACTGACTGCTATTGAAACAATGATATATACCCGGAATAAAAGGTTAAGGTTTGTTAAGAAGTTTAGTCTTCTTATTCTATCGTTTATCATGTTAGTAAATATATCATCATATTAAATATGAATCCATGTTTAATTTCACTACTGTCCGGCCTTTTGTCCGCCTTAGGCGGATGCTATAGTGATGTCATTCCCACACTGCCCGCGTCATTCCCAACTTGATTGGGAATCCAGAGATTGGTCA